>JACMMD010000951.1 GCA_014379235.1 Anaerolineae bacterium | reverse complement strand
GCAGGCAACATCCATACTGTTGATTGGTCAGCGGATGGGCGCTGGCTGGCGCTTGGCGCGGTGCAGCCACACCCCGATTTGTACATTCTGGATACCGAGTGTTTCGCCGCACCGGAAACCTGTCCGCAGCACTTAACACGCTTATCCGAGGGTAGCGCGGTAGAGCGCGAGTTCGGCATCTGGCCGTCAATTTCGGCAGATGGAACGCGATTGGTCTATTCTTACGCTAGTGCGCGCCTTAGTCCGTCGCAGGTCTACATGCTTGATTGGCAGAACCACCAGCGCGACCAACTAACTTTTTTTCCCAACGGCGCTGAAGTACCCGCATGGTCGCCCGATGAACGCTACGTCGCCTTCGCCGGACGCAATCTTGCAGGCAGAAATATCTATATCCTCGACGTAGCGCGCAGGCTTACTGCACAAATCACACGCAGCGGCGGCGTTGACTCTCCAGCTTGGCGGCCATCGCCCTCATAAAATCGCAACACATTCCCATTTCAATACGTAAATAGCACAGCAGCGATTGACGATTTGCGGTGTTTTCTTCTTCGTGGCTATCCACGACGATTCGACCATTCAGCGTAATTGAGGACATCCATGAGCATCCAACTCCCGCCCGGCCCGCCGCCTATTTCCGGCAACATCATTTCGCAACTTACGTTCATGCGTGAATTTCAGAAAGATACGCTCGGCATGTTTACAACATGGGCGCGGGATCACGGCGACATTCAGTATATGCAAATGGGCAAATACGGCCAGTATGCCATCAGCCATCCCGATCATCTCCATGAACTGCTGGTCAAGCAGGCGGCGAAGTTCCACAAAAGCGCGGACTATAAAGATAAGCATAAGGGGTTGGCGCGCTTTCTGGGTAACGGGCTGGTGGTCAGCGATGGCGAGTTCTGGAAACGCCAGCGCCGGCTCGCGCAGCCAGCGTTTCACGCACAGCGCATCGGTGGTTATGCCGAGACGATTGTCGATTACAGCAGCGCTATGCTCAACGAGGCCGGCTGGCGGGCAGGCGCAGCGCTCGACGTTGACCAAGAGATGATGCGTCTGACGATGTTGATTGTGGCACGCGTGTTGTTCAACGCCGACGTTTCCGACGATTCCGAGCGCGTCGGCCAAGCGATGCACGCCATTCAAGAATCGACGGGGGAGTTCGATCTGCTGCCCCATTGGCTGCCCACGCCTAAACATATCCGTTCCGCCAGAGCCGTGCGCGTCCTCGATGAGATCGTCTATCGCATCATCGCAGAGCGGCGAGAGTCCGGCGAAGATCGCGGCGATTTACTGTCGATGATGCTCATGGCTCGAGACGAAGACGGCAACCATATGAGCGACGAACAGGCGCGAGACGAAGCGGTGACGGCGTTCCTCGCGGGGCATGAAACCACTTCAAACACGCTGACGTGGACGTGGTATTTACTGTCGCAGCATCCCGAAATCGAGGCGCGTTTGCACGACGAAATCGACACAGCGCTGCAAGGCCACCCGCCGACGTTGGCCGACCTCGAACGCCTGCCCTACACCGATATGGTCATCAAAGAGGCCATGCGCGTTTACCCACCTGTGTGGAGCATTTCCCGCGTGGCCATCGAGGACGTGCAAATCGGCGGCTACACGATTCCCAAAGGCGGCGTAGTCGCGTCGTCTATCTATACATTGCACCATGACGAACGCTGGTATCCCGACCCTGAACGCTTCGACCCCGAACGTTTCAACGCCGAAAACGAGAAGGCGATTCATAAGTATGCGTATCTGCCGTTCGGCGGCGGGCCGCGAGTGTGCATCGGCAACAGTTTTGCGATGATGGAAGCGCGGCTGATTCTGGCGACCATCGCGCAGCGCTACCGCCTGCGCCTTGAGCCAACACAGCGCGTCGAGCCTCACGCGCTGCTGACGCTGAAACCGAAGTACGGAATGCGGATGCGCTTGGAAGAAAGGTTCGAGGTACGAGGTTCGAGTAAAAACAGTTCTGAGTACCGGATTCTGAGTGCTGAGTAAAAGCAGGTTTGAGTAGGCTCGTAGGGGCAGGTCTGAGACCTGCCCAAGCTGACCGCTGACAAGCTGATGGCTGATCGCTAACAATGAAGGAGCAACAACATGGCCGCACTTCAAACGATTCCGAATCTCACACAGTTAGGCAACGTCGTACCCGAAGGCTACATGTACTATGAAAAAATCTTCACGCCGGGAGATGATCTCGCGCTGCCGACGGCCTATCTCAAATGGTACGACCTCTATCCATCCGACGCGCCGATTACGCCCGAACAAGCCGCCGAAGCCCGCGCCTATTTAGCATCACAAATTGAAGCGGGCCAGCCCAAGCTCGATAACGAACTGGGCTTTGTGATACTCCATCGAGCGGGTTCGTATCTGCTGCTCATGCTGATGACATGGCGCAACACCAATGAGATATGGGAATCGGTGTGGTTCAAACAGGTCGATTC
>JACMMD010000950.1 GCA_014379235.1 Anaerolineae bacterium | reverse complement strand
TTCGGCGCACTCGGTCAGGGCAATCGTCAGGGCATCACCAAGGCCGTCGCGATTGTGGCAGGGCTAACCATGACAACAGCGGGCTACGTGCGCGGCTTAATCGCCCAACGCAAGCAGTCGCAGCCAGCGCCAACAAGCTCAACCGAGTTAGCACCGTTCGATAACGGTCAAACGTCCCTACGCGTGTTGATGGTTAGTGCGCGTTACTTTCCGCTCACGGGCGGAACAGAGACGCACACCTACGAAGTTGCGCGACGGATGGCCGCCGACGGTCATCAGGTCACGGTCTTGACGACTGACCTCAGCGGCGAACTTGCGCCGCAAGAAATTCATGCGGGCGTCACCATCAAGCGTGTCGCCGCCTACCCGCGCAGCCGCGATTTCTATTTCGCGCCCGCCATATATTCCGAGATCACGTCTGGCAAATGGGACGTGGTACACATTCAAGGCTATCATACGTTCGTCGCACCAATAGCGATGTTCGCAGCATGGCGCAGCAAAACGCCTTACGTCGTCACGTTTCACAGCGGCGGCCATTCGTCGTCGCTCCGTAATAAGGGGCGCAGTTTCCAGCGTTTGCTGCTGAAACCGCTGCTCGAACGCGCCAACCAGCTCATCGGCGTCTCGCAGTTCGAGGCAGATTTCTTCGCGCAGCATCTCGGCATTGATCGACAGCGCTTTGTGGTCATCCCCAACGGTTCGCACTTGCCCGCGCTCGATTATCCGGTTCTGCCTGAACCATATCCGTTGATCGTTTCATCGGGGCGGCTCGAACGCTACAAAGGTCATCAGCACGTCATTTCGGCGTTCTCGAAAGTGCTGGAAGAACGTTCGGATGCTCGGCTGCGTATCGCCGGAGCAGGCCCCTATGAACTCGAACTACAGCATCTTGCGACCAGTCTAGGCGTACAAGATCGCGTGGAAATTCAGGCGATTCCATCGGTCAATCGTCTGGGCATGGCGGAACTGCTGTCACGCGCATCGCTGGTGGTGCTGTTCAGCGAGTACGAAGCGCACCCTGTCGCCGTGATGGAAGCGCTGTCGCTGAAGCGTCCGGTGCTGGTGGCCGATACATCGGGCTTGAGCGAACTAGCACAGCGCGGTCTGGTTCAAGCGCTGCCATTAGAATCCAACTCCGATCAACTGGCGGCAGCCATTCTCCAGCAGCTTGACCACCCGCTCATCCCTGCCGACGTGACCCTGCCAACATGGGATGGCTGCGCCGCGCAATTACTGGAGGTCTATCGCTATGTCCTTCGCCGCGCACACTAAAATCGCCGCCGATGAAGTGCCAATGAGTGACGTTAAAAGCGAGTCGATCTCACTCATGAGCACATTTCGCCTGATCCTTAGCGACATCGCACGTTACCGCGTCACTGAAAAGCGTTCACTGCCTGCGATATTAATCATGTCGCCGGGAATGATCGCGGGCATCTACTATCGCATCGGCGCGTGGATCTGGCGTTATGAAGGGACACTCGCGCCGCTGATTTTTCTGCTGCGTCCCTTCTATATCGTGGGCAAACGTATGCTCGAAGTCTACAGCGGCATTTCACTTTCGCCTCAAGCGCGTATCGGTAAAGGTTTCTACATCAATCATTTCGGCTCGATCTTCATCGGCGCGGTCATTATTGGTGAGAACTGCAACGTCTCTCACGAAGTCACGATGGGTGTTGCGGGGCGCGGCTCTAGCAAAGGCTTGCCCACGATTGGCAATCGCGTCTACATTGCGCCGGGAACGAAGATTATCGGCAAAGTTGAAGTAGGCGACGACGTGGCTATCGGCGCGAACTCTGTCGTCACTAAATCAATTCCCGACTGCGCGGTAGTCGGCGGTGCACCTGCGAAAGTCATCTCGTATCGTGGCAGCTTCGACTTCATCCTCTACGATACGATGGACAGCGATCCGCAGCGCCTTGCCAATATGGAACACAGCCTGCGCGAAACTTCGAACTCACGCGCACACACGAAACACACTTCATCTGCACCGAGCAAGGTATCGTGATAACCATTCTTTAGCGGCAAATCTCCCGCTCACACTCTGCTGACCGTATAGGCCGCAAGGGCAGCTTCAAGATGGC
>JACMMD010000096.1 GCA_014379235.1 Anaerolineae bacterium | reverse complement strand
TAAAGCGGCTTCGACTTCGGTGGCGCGGCTTGGTAGGGGCGCAACTGGATTGATGCTAATGCGAACGTCTTCGTAGTGTTCGCGGCTTTCGTCTAAACGCACCCACACAGCGCAGCCCAACACAGGCAGCGCGACTCCCTGCGGGCGCATGATGCGCTTGAAAGCTGCGCCTTCACGTTCGCCTGTCAGCTTAAAGCGAAAGCCGACCAGCACATCCCGCGATGAATCCAGTGCGGAAATGCCCGGCCCTCTATAGGCGGTGGCAATCGGCAGCCATTCGCGGCCTCTGTCGTCGTGCCATGCGATTTCGACTTCGGCATCGAGCGCCACTAGCGACGTTGTGCCATCGCCAGCGGGCAGCGCATGAGCAACATTGCCGCCGAGCGTACCCACATTGCGTACCTGCGGGCCGCCAACGACGCCGCAGCTTTCAACGATGCAGGTAGCGCGGGCTTCAAGCAGGGCGGATTTGACGATGGACGTATGCGTAGCCGCGCCGCCGATATAGCACAGATCGTCACGCTGCTCGATGCGTGTCATCTCGGAAATGCGCGTCACGTCCACCAGTGCGGCCATCGGTTCGCGCATAGTGTGAGGCTGCGAATGGCTAAATTGCAGGTCGATGAGTAAATCTGTTCCGCCAGCGATGATGCGCGCTTCGCCTGCATAGTTCGACAGCAAGGCTAATGCATCGTCAACGGTGGTCGGGGTGTGATAATCTTGCCATAACTGCATAGGTGGTACCTCGAAAAGTCGTGTACGGACTGGGCTGAGTTCTGGCAGCGCTTTTCGAGAGGCGAGGACAGCCAACACGCCGACGCAGGCATTTGCAATGCTTCCCTACGCCGACTGCAAGGCAGAACTTATCTATAAATTTAACACAGTGACGGGGTGAGAACAAGCGAGGTTTCACCACAATCCAACAGCGGAAATTTTATGTCTTTCGTTGAATGTGTTAACATCTACCAACGACAGGGGCGGTCATTGGTTATTGTGTACAAAAAGTCATAAATAAGATTAGGGGCGTTTGTTCACAGTGATGGCCCTTAAATCGTGGTATAACAATTTCTTTACGCAATTAAAGGACGCTTAACGTTTATGCAGGCGCAACCGCGCTTTTCATTGAAACGCCTGTCCGGTGGCGATCCGGTGGTTTGGCTTGCGCCGTTGATCGCGGTGGTGCTGGCGTTGGCCATTGGCGCGATCCTGCTGCTTGCGCTTGGCGCGAATCCAATCACGGCTTACGGCGCGTTGATCGACGGCGCGTTTGGCGACGGCGCGAAGTTTTTCCGTACATTGACCCGCGCTACGCCGCTTTTGCTGGTGGCGGTGGGCATCTGCATCGCGTTTCGCGGCGGTGTCATCAACATTGGCGCGGAAGGTCAGTTGTTCATGGGCGCGGTTTCGGTGACGGCGTTCTCTGTCGCCATCGGTGATAGACTGCCGTCCATCGTGTTTATTCCGATGGCGCTGTTTGTCGGGTTTCTCGCAGGCGCGGGCTGGGGCGCTGTGCCGGGATTCTTGAAGGCGCGTTTCCACGTCAACGAGATTCTCAGCACGGTGATGATGAACGAGATCGCCATTCAACTGCTGAT
>JACMMD010000095.1 GCA_014379235.1 Anaerolineae bacterium | reverse complement strand
GGTTTGCAGGTCAATCGTGGTCGGCGGGCATGTACCTGTACGCGCATGACGCGGTGATGAATGGCGCGGTCAGCGTGTTTAACCGTGATGCGGGATGGGAATTGGATAAGTAGATTTTACCCCTCATCCCCGGCCCTTCTCCCACAAGGGGCGAAGGGGGCAATGCAGTTCTCAAAGTCCCTCGCCCTTTATGGGAGAGGGATTTAGGGTGAGGGTTAATTTCCTAGGCATCACCCAACTTCACCACCGTAGACAGCCGTTCGCGCCCCAAGATCATGGTCGTCGCCAGCGTGACTGTGAACAGCACCCCCGCGAACAGCGCATACACCAGCGTGATGTCACCCCACGCCACGCGCACCAGATACGGCGGCAGCCCGCCGCTAAAATCCAGCAGTGGCAGGAACAACAGCGTCGTGGCCACGCCAATCGACGTGCCGCTCAAAATGCCGCTCGATGCCGCGATGCCTTGCAGCAAAATCAAGTACAAGCCCACCGTGAAACCGCGTAAACCAATCGCCCGCAGCGAGCCTAGCTGCATCGCCTGTGCGCGGAACGAGGCCGCGTTCTGGATGATCGTGCCCACCAGCGTCAGCGTGATCGCTGCCACGAAACCCACCGACAGGAAACCTAACACGCCGCGCCGTGACGGAGCGGCCATCGCCTCGCGCAGTTCTACCTGCGGGTCGCGCCACTCCAACACCGGAAAGCCGAGCGCGGCCACGCCCTGCTGAACCTCTGCGCGGTCAGCGTCGGGCGCGAGACTCAGCCAGATGTCGTGCGGCAGTTCCGTGCCCACCATCTCGAACAGCGGGTCAAGATTGCCGATAGCGAAAAAACCATCTGTCGGGTTCAGCGTCGGGAAGTAATCGACCATCCCAACGATGGGCACGTTGGCTTCGTGCCATGTATCCAGCGCATAGATTTGCATCGTCACTGTTTGGTTGATACGTAAGCTGTACTGTGCGGCGGTGGTCGCGCTCAACAGGATTCCGGTGCGGTTGGTCGCCAGCAGATTGAGCAGATCGGCCAAAGGCTGCGCGGCGTAATCGTCACGAAAGCGCGTGATCGCTGCCATCGACCCGCGATCAACGCCTAACATCGTGCCCGTCAAACGCTGGCCGGGCAGGGTTAACTGCGCGGCATACTGTCCCACACGCGACACATATTGAACGCCATCGACACTCAGCAAGTCTTCGGCTGGCAGCGTGTTGTAGCCCGTGACCGTCTGCGTGGTTTCGCCCGTTGTCGCGTCGGTCTCGCCTTCTTCGGTCTGCGTGTCCGACGCCACGATCAGCGCCGCGTCCGCGCCGATACCGTAATTCACGGCATCCTCTAGGCTGCGGTCAATCGTGCTGGCCATCGACGCCGTGTAACCTGTCAAACTCAGCGTGAAGCACATCATCAGCAGCGTGCCGCGATAACGCCCGATGGAGCGCGTCAGTTCACGCAGGGCCATCAACAGCGCGATGCCGTTGCCGAACACGATGATGCGCGCCAGCGAGTTCAACAAAAACGGCCATATTCGCAGGAACAACAGCGTCAGCCCCAACGAGAACAACGTCGGCCCCACGAACGTCAGGGGGTTAGCGAACGGGTTATCCGCCTGAGTGACCAAGCCGCCCTGCTGCCACAGCGTATACAAAACGTAGGCCGCCGGGATCAACAGCAGCACATCGAGATACATACGCTGCCACCACGCTTTGCCCGCCCGCGCCGCGTTCTGGCGAAAGCTGGTGATGGTCTGCGAAGTGGTGCGCCACGCCAGCCACAGTCCGCTGCTGGCCGCCAGCAGTCCGGTGAACGCTCCCGCTCCAATCGCCTGTGCGGTGAACGTCACCGTTAGCGGCGCGTCCGTACCATCGAAGCGTAGAAACGAGGTTGTCTGACCCACCAACCGCACCACGAACGGACACAGCGCCACGCCGATACCCAGCGCGATTCCGGCCAGCGTCAGCCATTGCAGGAAGTGCAGCAGCAGAATGGCCCAACGGCTCATGCCGCGACTGCGTAACGTCACGTCTTCGTTCTGCTGGCGGCTGACCAATAAGCCCGCCACCAGCGCCACGAAGTACAGCACCAGCCCGCCCACAGGCAGCACCATAATCACCAACTGCTGCGTGAGCGTCGTCACCTCGACGTTGAAAGCGTTCAAGCCGTCCACAGGCGACAAGTCCATGCGTATTCCCGGCAGCACCGCCGATACGTTCCGCAGGCCGTCAGTCGTGTTGGTGATGATGCCGTTCACGTCCGACGTTTTCACCGTCGCGCCATCGAACACGATGTACCACGCCGCCTCTTCAACGGGCCGCTCCAAGCCTTCGAGCGCCCGCCACAGATCGTCCGGCTGAACCAGCATCACACTGTCGAAAAACGAGGGGATGAAAATCCATGAGGGGTCTGTCGCATTCGTCGGACGCCACAGCGCTGCCACTTCGACGGTGAGCGGCGTTAGACCGGGACGCTGCGCGGTAATGAGATCGCCCACCTGAACGCCCATGCCGTACAGCACCGACTCCGGCATCAGCACCGGAATTGGATCATAGGCGGCACGGGGTTCTGGCGGCCACTCGCCGGAGACGATGGTCATCTGCTCGTCCGCGCCTTGCAGCGCGCCCATGCTGAACGCGGGTAAAGGCGTGACTTCATTGAGCCGCATTGTCCACGCTGGCCCACGCGCATAACGCACTTCGAGCGCTGTCGGTAAGCCGATGGTATCGACAAAGCTGCTGCCAACTGCCGCCGTTGCACTGTCCACGTCCGCCTGTGTGATGTTGCCTTCCCAACTGCCGAGATAACGGTAGCGGTAAGCATACGGCGGATCGGTCAGCCGTGATGCCAATAGGCCCGTATTCACAGCGTCCACGTACAGCACCAGACTCAGCGCCAACGTGGTCGCGGATGACAGGCCCAACAGCGTCCACAGCACTAAGACGCGGTGCTGCCACAGCCGTTCGAGCGTGAACAGAAACAAATCAAACAGACGGAACACGTTTTACCTAACCTGCGACAGGTTCGAAAATAGGACTTCGTTAGTGTATAGAACTCTTATGATGAAGCTGTGAAGTTCGCTCAACAGCCACAAATGTAGGGGCGACGCATGCGTCGCCCCTACACCGCAACTAAATACGTAGGGGCGGCGGCTTCGCTTTGAGCCGCCCATCCATCACTATCTAGTCTAGGGCGCTTCACGAAGCGCCCCTACACACGCAACCATCCACGTAGGGGCACGATTCATCGTGCCCCTACACACGCAACTAACCATGTCGGGGCGTGGCGCGCCATGCCCCTACCCCCCATTCTATCCCCCCACCGCCGCGCCGAAGAACTCGGTCAGCGACGGGTCGATCTGGGTCGCGCACGTGATGAACTGCAAGAAATATTCCTGCGGGCTTTGCACCACCGGGTCGAACGGTGGCAGCGCCGCTGTACAGCCCTGAAACCCTTCGACGAACACTTGCGCGTCAGCCAGTTCGGTTGCGAGATCGGCGTCGTTCAACACGTAGTTATCGAACGCACGGTTGAGCCAGATTTGCGTCAGGAAGGTATCCGCAGTAAGCGGCCCCACGTTCTGGAACAGCGACGGAAACACCACCGTATTCGGGCTTTGCATCAGCGTGTCGATCATGTTGTAAGCGTCAACCGCGTCCTGTCCCTGCGCTGCCGCTACCGCAGGCGAGTTGATGAGCGAACGGCGGGCGGGCATGGTCGCGCCGAACAATTCGGGGTGCTGCGACAGCGTGCTAATCAGACGGTAGCAGGCGTCGGGGTTTTGCGCCGTCGCGCTGATGTACGCCGTACCGAGGTTGTACGAGATCGGGGTGTATAGACTGCCGCTCGGATACATCGTCAGCAGGTAGTCTTGATTGTTCTGCTGACCACCACTGCCGAACAATCCGCCGCCACCACCACCCGGCCCACCGCCCGCGCCAAGCGTTTGCGTCAGAATCGGTGGGTTATCTGCGGCTGCGGTGACGGTTGTGCCGCCGCCGAACGCGCCCAGTTCCGAGTAGTCGATCAATCCGTTTTTCGCCAGATCAAGCACTTGGCGAATCGCGTCCACCGTCGCAGGGTCGGTGAAATTGACCGTCGGGGGGTCGGTGCGATAGTCGAACGGCAGTCCACCGTAAGACGCAATCAACATCAACAAGTTCATGCTGCTGAAACCATCGTTGAGCGCAATCGGCGCGGCATCGCCCGTGTTGATTTTCAACGCTTCAAGCGCGTCGATAAAAGCGTCCAGCGTCCAGCCGCCAACGGGGTTCGGCACGCCCGCCGCCGCGAATTGGTTCGGGTCATAGCGCAGCACCTCCGGCTGAATCATGATCGGGAACGCCCACGTCCGGTTATCGCGCTGAACCTGCGTCAACGCATTGCCGACGAGATCGGTGCGGCTGAATGTCGCATCCGTATCCATGAATGGGTCAAGGTTCAACACCAGCGACAAATCGAGACTGGGAACGGAGTTGCTGTTCAAGTAGAAGCAGTCGAAGCTTTCCGCCATGCCTGCGTCGCCGCTACCGCCCGGCCCGAATCCGGCGGGTGTATCGAGGATGACATCGCCCACCTGCGGATCATTGGCCGCGAACTCGCTGGCAACTGCGCTCCATGCTTCACGGTTGGCGATGAGAAGCTGCGGCTGACCGACACCCAAGCGAATGCTGACCTCTCCGGCTTGCAGTACGACAGGCGGCACAGGTGTCGCCACTGCAACAACTGTTGTGCCCCGCGCTGTATCCGCCGTTTGCAAGTTGGTGATGGCCGTCGCCTCGACCTGCTGCAAGGCCGATAATCCATCTAAGCCTTGCGACGTCATCGAATTCAGCGCCGCGCCGACGTAATTGGCGAAGCGGGTTTCCGAGACAGGCAGCGCATAAGCGATTGCATCAGCGACGAACGCCTGTGTCGCGGGCGAAACGAAACCGCCCAGGCCGGGGCCACCGCCGTTGGTCGGCGCAATTCCGGCTAAACTTTGCCGCGCCGGAGTCACGCCTAAAAAGCCGTTGGCCAGTTCCGGCTGCATGGTCAGAAATTTAGCCAGTTCGTAAGCCAGTTCGGGATATTGAGTACCCGCGCTGACCGCAAACGACGACGGCGTTAGACCCGCTGTGCCACCGGGGAGCAGAATAATCGCCCGCTCGTTGGCGTTAGGGCCACCAAAGCCGCCGCCGTTACCGCCGACATTCATCGACGGAATATCGGCTCCACCACCGCCGCCCATGACGACTACGCCTTCATCAAGGAGCGTTTTCCACGTATCGAGGAACGCTGCCAGTTCCGGCGTTGCAAGGCGCGGATTGGCGGGCAGTGTATTGGGGTCGTAGAACAGCTGCCCTGTCAGGCTGCGATACAGCAACCCGACGTTGTTCGCGGCGATGGCCAATCCCGCCGTCGTCACCGCGCCATCGGGGCCGCGAACCGCCAATGCACGAGCGGCGTTCGCCAGATCGTCAATCGTCCAGCTTGACATCGGATAAGCTAATCCCGCCGCGTCGAAATCAGCGGCATCGTAGCTCAGTCCAACGACATTAGTTGAGAACGGCAGCGCCCATACGCCGCCATCCCACTGGAATGACTGCCAGACCGCCGGAATAAAATCGGTGGGGTTAAGGTTGGGGTCGCCGCTGGTGAGCGGCGCGAGGTCGAGGAACAGTCCAGCCCGTGTCGCTTCCGGCGTGATGAGGTTCGACTGTACAAACACCACATCCGCAGATGTGACGTACTCACCAACCGTTTCGAGGTAACCGTCCACGTCATTGACGGGCGAGCCGCCAACGTTGCCCGTGATGACGAGGTTCACTTGAACGCCGTTCTGCGCCTCGAACGCATCCAGTGCGCCACCTTCGAGCGATTGGCGCAGGAACTGCGGCACCGCCAATTGCAAAATAGGGCCGCTCTGCGCGCTGACCACTGCTGGCCCAACGCTGACTACTAAAGCTAGTAAAATCAAAGCCGAAAAAACTACTGGTTTTCGCAAATACAATCGCATAGAGAGTTTCCTTTCGTTCTCTATGCCAGTATGGGTGAGCTACGTCTCAGCGTGGTTACGGGGCGATTACGGTTTCGTAATCACATAGTCGTCAGTTTTAAGTTTTCAGTCATTCAATCTGATATGGATTTAAAACTGATAACTGATGACTAACTACTGATAACTCTCCAGCCCTTTTCCACCGAGCGGGGTGAACTCGACGCGATCAGAGAAACCAGCGATCAACGGACGCGCCACCGCAATCACCGCCTGCACAGACTCCAGCGCCAGCGACCCGCGATGCGCCTCTTGGTCGCGCCATGTCTCGAAAATCCAGATG
This sequence comes from Anaerolineae bacterium, assembly GCA_014379235.1. GTDB lineage: Bacteria > Chloroflexota > Anaerolineae > Aggregatilineales > Phototrophicaceae > JACMMD01. The sequence goes on along the minus strand of JACMMD010000095.1, from coordinate 9,410 downwards.
CCGTCAGGGTCGTCCGGCGCGATGCTAATCACGTACAGATAACAGCCATCGAAGTCACGCAAATCGTCGGCGGACTTGAGCATGATATCTAGCAGTTCGTCGCGTTTCCCCGGTTGTGCTTTCATCTTTCCGAACAAGCCGTACATAGCGTTTCCCTCTCGTGAGTGCGTATTTGTATGGCTTCAATATATCAGGGGATACGAGCTATCAGCCAGTCAGCATTTCAGCTTGTCAGCCATCAGTCTTGGCTAAAGGCTAACAGCTAAAGGCTAACAGCTAAAGGCTAACAGCTACACAACCAAGCGATACCCAATGCCGGGAACGGTCATAATCAGCGTGGGGTTATTCGGGTCAAGCTCGACCTTTTCGCGCAGGCGGCGCATATGTACTGTGACTGTGCGTTCGCTGTTCACGTCGGCATCATAGCCCCACACCGAGTCAATGATCTGGGCGCGGCTCAAAGCTTGGCCGGGATGCTGCGCCAGATAGATCAACAGCCGAAACTCTGTGGGTGTCAGCATCAACAGTTGATTGCCGCGCCACACCTGACCGCGAGTGCGGTCAATCATCAGTTCGCCCGCGTTGAGCATGTCGCTGTCCGCCGCCGACAGTTCACCATACGCCCGCCGCAGTTGAGCGCGTATCCGCGACAGCAGTTCGCGCAGGCTGTAAGGCTTGGTCACGTAATCGTCCGCGCCCATCTCCAAGCCAAGCACCTTATCCATCTCGTCACGCTGAACGGTGAGCATGAGAATCGGCTGGCGCAAACCCATCTGGCGCATCTGGCGGCAGAAGTCAAAGCCCGACCCATCCGGCAAACGCACGTCCAGAATAATCAAATGCGGGTTATGCTCCCGCGCAAACTGCACACCCTCGCTGCCAGAGTCTTTCCACGTCACCTCATAGCGATCACGCAGCAGCCCTTCTTGCAAGCCGCGAGCGATAGCGGGATCGTCCTCGATGATGAGGATGTGATAGGCGATAATCGTGGAGATCGTCATATAGCCGTCTCTCTAAAAAATTACGCGGTAGGGGCGCTTCGCGAAGCGCCCCTACAAGGGCGTTCAGTTGAACACCCCTACAAAAATCCTTAACTCACCGCCGGAATACGCACCGCGAAGCGCGTCCCCTGTGCGCCGCTCTCGACAACCACATCGCCGCGATGCGCCTCGACAATCGCCTTGATGATCGCCAGCCCCAAGCCGCTTCCCGGCAAAGCCGACACATTACGCCCACGATGAAAGCGGCTGAACAGCAGCGGTAGATCGTCGGCGGGGATGCCGATGCCCGTATCCTTGACCCACAGTTCAACCGTGTTTTCGCGCCGCGTCAGCCCGATAGACACCGTGCCTTCCGGCGTGAACTTGATGGCGTTATCCAGCAGATTGCCCACCACGCGCCGGAACTGCCCTTCATTCACACGCGCCACAACCTCGTCACCATCCGGCGGAATATCGAGCGTGAACACGAGGCCGCGCTGTTCGGCACGAGAGGCATAGACTTCGCTGGCTTCCTGCGCCAAACGCACAAGGTCAGTCGCCACACGTTTATCGTCAGCGCGGTCACTCTCAAACCGCGAGAGGTCGAGCAAATCCATCGTCAGCGATTCGAGGCGCTTCAACTGTTCCCGCGCCCGCTCGATGAAGGTTACGCGCTTGGCATCGTCGGGTTCGCTGGCCGCCAGTTCGAGGTTCGCATTTAGCGCGGTCAGCGGCGTATGCAGTTCATGAGCCGCATCACCCACGAAGCGCCGTAACGTTGTCACCGTGCCCTCGACCTTGCCCGCCATGCCGTTGAACGAACGCGCCAGCGCACCGATCTCGTCTTGACGGTTGGTGTTTGCCCGCGCTGAAAGGTCGCCGCCGGCCATGCGCTCAGTGACATCGGTCAGCGCCAGCAGCGGCGTACTCATACTGCGGCTGATGAACCAACCCACACTCGCCGCCAGCGCCACCGCTACCGCGCCTGCCACCAACCAGCCCTGCATCACGCGGTCAAGAATCGCGCTGCCATACGCCAACCCATACGAGACTTGGACGTAACCGATTATCATGCCGCTGTCGTCTACGATTGGTCCTACAAAATATTGATCAGAACGCCGCAGCGTTGTCGAGCCTTTGCCATCCACGCCTTCGGCATATACGCCCGCGCTGAACGGAATCGGCGGCAGCGGGAAAGCGAATCGTCCTTGCGGCGGTTCTACCGGTCCGTACACCTGCGTTTGCGAATCGTCAGCAATATCGCCCAGCGTTTGCCGTATCACTCGCGTCATCCCCTCAGCGCCATCACTGCGCCGCCCCATGTAGAACATCGCCGCGAAATCGCGCACTGCGCCGGGACTCGGCATCAGCCGCAGCGTGTTGGCATCGGGGTTAGATTCGTCCGGCGAATAGGATAGGACTGCCTGATGAGCATCCGGTATGCCTGTATCAAGGATGACCTTACGGTCAATGTCCAGTATTTGAATACGTGTCTGTGTGAGGAATGATACACCGTTGAACTGTGTTTGCAGCGCAGCCAGTCGATCTTCTTGAACGGGCATTTGCCCGATGCCAAGACTGATCGCGGTGGCGAGGTGAGACATCGCTTCTTGTTCGCGCTGAAGGTAGTAATCGCGCAGGATAGGCATCAGCACCAGACCGAGCGCCAGCGTCGCCAGCAGCGCAATCGCAGCATAGCTGAGTGGCAGCCGCCAACGAATTGAACGCAACAGCAGCATTACTGGAATCGTCATGGGGTTTATCTCGTATCGCCGTCTTATCGTACTTGGTCTTGGACAAGGCCTGTTTGACGGCTGCCACTATTGTTAGCATGACAGCCGCGCATTTCAGCATGGTTACAGCCTGATTACAATCCCGTAACCAGCGCTCAATTCAGGATAAGGCCGATCCGCTAGGGAATGCTATACTGTTACAAAATGGCAGGAGGTCAATCGTGGCAATCGAAAAGCTGTATACCGTTGAGGAGTTCGAGGCATATGTCGCTCGACCTGAGAACGATGATAAGCGCTTTGAACTCATTCACGGGGAGATCATTGAAAAAATGCCCACGCTGTTACACGCTTGGATTGTCATGATCTTGGGACATGCCATCATGAACTTTCTCGACAAGAATCCTATCGGTTGGGCTTTACCAGAAGCGCGCTACAGTATGCCGGACGACGACGAGAATGATCGCATCCCCGATCTATCCTTCATCGCCACCGACAAAGGCCCGCTCATCAATCAGAGTCCCGCACCTTTTATACCCGATCTAGCGGTAGAGGTGCAGTCGCCCAAACAATCTCAGCGAGAACTGCGCGAGAAAGCCGCTTACTACTTGCTGAACGGTACACGCCTCGTCTGGATTATTTATACCGATAACCCGCGAGTTGACGTGCTTAAACCCGGCCAGCCTACGTACACAGTCGGCATGAATGACATGCTTGACGGCGGCGATGTACTGCCGGGTTTTGAATTAGAAGTGAAGGCATTGTTTGTGAAAGCGGCTGGCGGAAACTAGCCCAACAGCGCCCACTCGCGGCGCACATAGCGCAATTTTTCCCCGTTGTGAATCGTGCCGCCGCCCTCATGATTGTTATATGAATACACGCGAATGTCCTTCGGCGCGCTGATATAGTTATAGGTCGCGTAGATCGTTGATGGCGGGCAAACATCGTCCATCAACGCCACGCTGAAAAACGTTTTCGCCTGAATACGCGGCGCGAAGTTCAGCCCATCGAAGTAATCCAGCGTATCGAACACCCGCGCCACATGCCCACGATGGATGCTCAGATACTGGCTGATCTCCTGATACGGATGCTTGTCCGTTCGCCCGACAGCGCGCCGGAAATCGCACAGGAACGGCACATCTGCAACGCACATTTCCACGTCTGGCACAAGCGCCGCCGCCGCAATCGAAATCCCGCCGCCCTGACTGCCACCCGTAACCGCAACATGCTGCGAATCGACATCGCTGCGGCTGCGGGCCGCTTCAATGGCCCGTGCCGCATCGGTGAACACACGCCGATAGTAATACGTCTGCGGGTCTAACACGCCCTGCGTCATGAAGCCGGGATAGAACGGGTTCGCGCCGTCCGGTAGATCGGGCGTATCTCCCGGCAGATTGGCGCTGCCCTGTCCGCGTGTATCCATCACGAAGTGCGCGAAACCCGCATTCGCCCAGATCAAACGATCATGCGGCAAGCTGCGCCCACCGCCGTAGCCGATGTACTCAACAACGCACGGCAGCGCTCCAGCGATGCCCTTTGGCCGGATGTACCAGCCCTTCACACGCTGCCCACCGTAGCCTGAGAACGTCACGTCATACACATCGACCAGCGATAACGCCGCGTCGTAGGGTTCAAACACCGCGTTCAAATCATACTTGCGTGACTCGGCCAGCGTTTGCGTCCAGAACGACTCGTAGTCGGCAGGCTCAGAACGATCAGGCAGATAAGTTTGCAGCGCGGACAGCGGCAGATCATAGAACGGCATGGTAAGCGATCTCCTTGTGACGAAATGAATGTGTGAATAAAGTGATAGATATTACGCGGGGAAGCGTCAGCGCGGTAGGGGTCACTGAGGCCAGCGACGCCGTAAGCCATAGTTTGACAACACGCTCCCTGATTGTAAAATATATAAGTGAGCACTGCGACATTTTTGTTCAACTGCTATATTAATAGGTGTGTCCATATAACATCAAAAAGTGTTGAGATAAGTTAGTTATAGATCAATCAAAAGCCGTCTGAATATCATAGGAGCATAACGTGACCGCAAACCAGACGACAGGCACCACATTACCCGCACACGTTCAACTCATCCAGATGGGGAACGCCTACTGGATATCGAGGATCGTCTACGCCGCCGCCAAGTTGGGCTTGGCCGATCTGCTCGCAGATGGGCCGAAAAATGCCGCCGAGTTATGCGGCCCCACGCACACCCATGCGCCCACCTTGCACCGCCTGATGCGTACTCTGGCGAGCTTGGGTATCCTCACCGAACAAGACGCGCAGCGTTTCGCCCTAACGCCGCTAGGTGAGGCGCTCAAGACCAACGCACCCGGTTCGGCGCGGGCCACCCTACTCTCATTCGGCAGCGAATGGATAAACGCCGCTTGGGACGAAATTATGTATTCCCTCGAAACTGGCCAGACCGGTATGCAGAAGGCGTGGAACATGCCGTTTTTCGAATATCTCGCCCAACATCCCGATATGGCGTCCCTGTTCAGCGAGACAATGGTCGGCTTTCATGGTGCAGAGCCACCAGCCATCGCTGCGGCTTACGACTTCTCCCCTTTCGAGACCATCGTTGACGTGGGCGGCGCGACTGGCAACCTGCTGGCCGCGATCTTGGCCCAACATGCCGGGCCACGCGGCATCCTGTTCGACATGCCGCACGTCGTCAGCGAAGCACCAGCGCTGCTCAAGGCGCACGGCGTAGCCGAGCGCGTCAGCATCGAGTCCGGCAGTTTCTTCGAGGCCGTGCCAGCCGGGGGCGACGCCTATCTGCTGTCGCACATTATCCACGATTGGAATGAGGATCAGTGCCTCACAATCCTGAGCAACTGTCGTAAGGCCATGAAGCCGGGTGGTCGGCTGTTGATAATCGAGATGGTGCTGCCTGCTGGCGATACGCCGCATCCGGGCAAGGTGCTGGATATGGTGATGCTGGTGATACCGGGCGGTCAAGAACGCATCGAGTCCGAATATGCGGCCCTGTTGGAGAAGGCCGGCTTCCGCCTCACTAGCGTGATACCGACGGATTCAGCCGTGAGTCTGGTCGAAGCCGTTCTAGCTTAGAGTAACGTTCGCTATGTATATGTACGGGCGACCCGAAAATCAAGTTCACGGCTCTTTGTGTTGAGCAGGGTCGCCCCTAAACCAGTCTTTACTCGAACCTCGTGCCTCGTACCTGCTTTGCTCTGTACTCTGTACTTTCTTCACTCGTACAAGAAGCACTTGACCATCCGCCCCTCGTGGGCAAAATTCGGCGGCACATGGCTGCGACACTTCTCCATCACATGCGGGCAGCGCCCCGCGAACTTGCAGCCCGTGAGCGTATATTCTTCGCTCTCCATCTCGGATAGGCTGATCTTCTCCGTCCACACTTTATCGGGGTCGGCTTCGGGAATCGACGCCTTGAGGTTCTGTGTATACGGATGCAGGGGATTACCGAGCACCAGTTCGACGGGCCCCATCTCGACAATCCAGCCGCGCAGCATAATGGCGATGCGGTCTGCCATGTAATATGCCGTCGCAAGGTCGTGCGTAATGTACAAAATGCTGACCTGCTGATCGTCTTTCAGCTTGCGGAACATATTGACAATCGACATTCGCAGCGAAGCATCCAACATCGACACAGGTTCATCCGCCACGATCAGCGATGGATGCGTCAGCAGCGCCCGCGCAATCGAAACGCGCTGCGCTTGCCCGCCGGAAAGCTCGTTGAGGTAGCGTCCTTTGACTTCCATTATCGACAGGCCAACCTCGTGCAAAATGCTGTCGATGTAAGCGTCCGCGCCGCGTTTGTCGGTGATTTTGTAGTTGGCCACCGTCTCGTACAGGTAGTGATCGACGCGCTTCAACGGGCTGAACGTGGCAAACGGGTCTTGAAACACAGGCTGAACTTCTCGAAAGAACCACGAGCGCCGTTCGCGCCCGCTTAATTTAGCCACGTCGCGGCCTTTGTAACGCAGAACGCCGCCCGTCGGCAGTTCCATGCCCATAATCATGCGTGCCAGCGTCGTCTTTCCGCTGCCGCTTTCGCCAGCGATGGTGAAAATCTCCGGCTGACCGGATTGCAGCGTGAACGTCGCATCATCTACGGCATCAAAACTGGCGGACGAAAACCCCTGACGGACGGTGAACGTCTTGGTCAAATCCGCGACTTCGAGCAAATTCGTGTTAGGCGCTGGCTGCATGAGACATCTCCGGTAACATCGCGTCTGTAACAACGTGACAGGCGACGCGGTGGCCGGGCTGCACGGTAATCAATGGCGGGTCAATCGTGCGGCATTTGTCCATCGCCAACGGGCAGCGCGGATGAAAGCGACAGCCCGGCGGTGGATTTTCCAGCGCGGGTGGGCGTCCGGGAATACCCACACGCGCCCCGCGATCATCTAAACGCGGCAGTGATTTAATCAAAAACTGGGTGTATGGGTGCATGGGAGTCTTGAGGATTGTGCGCGTATCGCCTTCCTCAACCAGCTTGCCGGCATACAAAACTGCGATGCGGTCTGCAAGGTTGGCGTGAACGCCGATGTCGTGCGTAATCAGCACCAGTGTACTGCGCTCTTTCTGCTGAATCTCTTTCAACAGTTGAATCACGCCGCGCTGCACCACCACGTCGAGCGCTGTCGTCGGCTCGTCCGCGAAGATCAGCTTGGGCCACAGGATCGTTGCGAGGGCAATCGTCACGCGCTGGCGCATCCCGCCCGAAAGCTGATGCGGATACGCGCCCAGCACTTTGTCCGGCAGTCCAAGATCGCGCAAATAGTTGCGCGCCAGTTCGTTGGACTCATGGCGTTTCATCGGGCGATGCGCCTGTATGAAGTCGTGGAACGTGTCGCGGATACGGCGCACCGGATTGAGAACGTGCATCGACCCCTGCGGAATGTACGAAACCTGCCGCCAGCGAACGTCCTTATGCTCCATTTCCTGCTTCGAGAGCGCGTTGATTTCATTGCCATCGAACCGATATTTCACCGAGCCATCGACCACTGTCAGCGGCGCTTGATGCGCGCCGAGCAGCACTTTCAGCAGCGACGATTTGCCGCAGCCGGACTCGCCTGCGATGCCGTAAATCTCGCCTTCTTTGACTTGGATAGAAATATCATCGACGGCTTTAACCACCCGTTCGATGCCATAAGCGCGGGTGATGTAGTACGCCTTGAGGTTCTTCGCCTCGACGATGGTGTTGGTGTTGACGTTGGTCGTCATGAATTCGTCCCCCGAACTTGGCCGCTGATGGTGTCGCTGATCGGGTCAATCACGGGTTCGGCAGGGGCCACGCCGCTCTTGAGCTGCATCCGTTCTAAGCGGGTGCGTGGGTCGAGGTAGCTGCTCAAGCCGACGGAGATCAGATGGAAGCCGATCACGATCACGATTGACGCGATGATAGGCGCGGCCAGCACCCATATGCGGTTACTCAGCAGCGCTTGATAGTAGTTGCCCCAATAAATTTGTGTGCCGATACTCTGCGTGTCGAGGTCGCTCAAGCCCAGTATCGACAGCGTAACCTCGAAGCCGATGGCGAACAAAAAGCCGCTCACAACGTCAGCTAACAGGAAGGGAATCAGAAACGGTAGATGCTCTTGCACGACAATTTTGAGCGGGTTCATACCTGCGAACACCGCCGTATGGGTGAAGTCACGTTCGCGCAGGGTCATAATTTGAGCGCGATAACGCTTGGACGGAGCAGCCCAATCCAGCAAACCGATGATAAGGCCCAGCCCCACAAACGTCATTTGCCCGCGCATAATCGTGGCGATCAAAATCAGCAGGGGTAATCGCGGGATGACGATAAAGCTGTCTACCACCGACGATACAATACGGTCTATCGTGCCGCCGACATAGCCCGACAGCATCCCCACCAGCACGCCAATCGTGCGCCCGATCATCACCGCGAGGCCGGCGATAATCAGGCTGTTACGGATGGCGAACGTCAGCATCCAGAAAACATCTTGCCCTTGCGAAGTTGTGCCAAAGATAAATTCCTGCGAGGGCGGTTCATTGCGTGAAACAACGCGGGTATCGTCCGGCTCGTAAGGTGAGAAGAACGACAGCACCACCATCACCGCGATCACCACGATGATGACTCCGCCAATTCGAAACGACGGGCTAAAGCGAAACAAATCTCTTACAGCAATCATCGGTCTTTACCCCAAAATAGTTTTTAGCTGTCAGCCATCAGCCGTTAGCTTTCAGACTTTAACCTTTTCACTGTCTTACTCGAACCTCGTGCCTCGCTCCTCGAACCTTTTGTATTACCGATAGCGCACACGCGGATCGAACAATGGATAGCTCAGGTCAACCAGCAGCGATGCTGTAGCAATGCCTACCACCGACAGCAGTGTCACGCCCATAATCACGTTGTAGTCCGCCGAATTGATGGCGTTGACGAGGACATAACCGAGTCCCGGATAACCAAACACCACTTCAGTGATGATCGCGCCTTCAAACACCGCGCCAAGCGACAGACCCAGATCAGTCACCTGTGGCAGCATCGTGTTGCGAACGATATATGAAAATAAAATTTTATGTTTGGGCAGCGCGGCCATCTCCGCATACTGCACATAATCGCTGGATCGTTCGGTGGAAGTCAGCGCTTTGGCGATGATAAAGCGAAACGCAGTCGCGCCGATGATGAGCGAAACGGCGGGCAAAAAGCTGTGATGAATAACGCTGCTGAGATATTCCCACGTCAGTCCCG
>JACMMD010000949.1 GCA_014379235.1 Anaerolineae bacterium | reverse complement strand
GTCAGCGGCTTATGCTTGAACAAACCCCAGTAAACCACTTCGAGTTGTGTCCCGCCGAGACGGGCGTGGCACAGCGTCGCCACCGAATCGCGCAGGTTTATATCGCTGCGCTTGATGGTCAAGCGGAACAGGGCGCGCATATCCGGCTGGCGGGCGATATCGCTTAATGTCCGCACGCCGATGCTTTCCGAGACGCTGTGAAGGTTGTGAACGCTGTAGCTCATATCGTTATCAGTAATCAGTTGTCAGTAATCAGTCCAGAGAAAAATACTGAAAACTGATGACTGACAAACTGAAAACTCTTAAATCTCCAATACGATCTTTCCGAAAACGTCGCCTTCTTCGAGCAGACGATGACCTTCTTTCACGTCGGCTAGGGGCAGCGCCGCGCTGATAATCGGTTTTAACTTGCCGTCGAACACCAAATTCATCACGCGCACGAACGCCGATGTCGGGCCCATCGTGCTGCCAATGAGACTGATCTGCTTGCCGAAGATGAATCGCACATCGAGTTCAAACTTAGGGCCACTGGTGTTGCCGACGATCAAGATACGCCCGCCGCGCTTCACCGAGCGAATACTGCTTTGCAAGGTGGCCTGCCCGACGTTATCGACCACCACGTCGACACCGCGCTTATTGGTGAGCTGGAACATGGCTTTCGACCAGTCCGGCGTTTGTTCGCGGTTGATGGTTACATCCGCGCCGAGTTCTTCCGCTTGGCGACATTTCTCCGTACTGCTGCCAACCACATAAACCTTGCAGCCGCACAGCTTCGCAATCTGGATGCTGGCGCTGTTGACACCGCCGCCTGCGCCGACGATCAATACCGATTCGCCCGCTTTCAAATTGCCGCGATTGAGGAGTGAATGCCACGCGGTGACATAGACCAGACCGACGGCGGCAGCTTCCGCGAAACTGATATGCGGCGGCAGCGTAATCAGGTTGCGCGCAGGCAGCACGACATATTCCGCCGCCACTCCCGGTGCATGTTCCCCTAAGATTTTGATATCGAGGCAGTCTTCCTCGCTGCCCGTGAGCGCGAGGCAGTCCTCATCGACCAGCGTCGGGTTGATGCCCACGCGATCACCGACGGTAACGTTGGTCACGCTGGGGCCAACCGCCTCTACGATGCCCGCGCCATCAGCGGTAGTGATGTGCGGCATATGCAGCTTGAGACCGGGCCAACCTTCGCGCACCCATAAATCCAGACGGTTGAGCGCGGCGGCTTTCATGGCGATACGTACCTGATTAGGGCCGGGTTCTGGCACAGGCATATCATCGACCACACGCAGCACGTCCCGTGAACCGTGTTCAGTCAATACGGATGCTCTCATCGCAGCCCCAATTCGCTGCGGGCAATCACGATGCGCTGAATCTCGCTCGTGCCCTCGTAAATCTCGGTGATCTTGGCATCGCGGAAATAGCGCTCGACGGGCAGTTCTTTACTGTAGCCCATGCCGCCGTGAATTTGCACCGCCTGATGCGTGACGAACATGGCCGTTTCGCTGGCGAACAGCTTGGCCATGCTGGCTTCGAGCGTGTAGCGTTCGCCGGAGATTTTGCCGCGCTCTTTGGCCAGAACGGCGTTATAGATCAACAGGCGGCTGGCTTCAATGCGCGTTTTCATGTCGGCGATTTTGGCTTGTATCATCTGGAATTGGCCGATAGGTTCGCCAAAGGCTTCGCGCTCACGAGCGTAGTTCAGGCTGGCTTCGTAGGCGGCTTCGGCGAGACCGAGCGCTTGCGATGCAATGCCGATGCGTCCTGCGTCTAGCACGGTCATGGCGATTTTGAAGCCCGCGCCGACTTCGCCAAGCACATTCTCGACAGGGCATTCGTAGTTGTCGAAAACCAGTTCGCTGGTGGCGCTGGCACGGATGCCCATCTTCGGCTCTTTCTTGCCGCGAATGAAGCCGGTCCGGTCTGCTTCGATGACGAATGCCGTGATGCCTTTGTGCTTTTTCTCCGGCTCGGTCATGGTGAACAGCAGAATCAGGTCGGCAACGGGGCCGCTCGTCACCCAACTTTTGCGCCCGTTGATGACGTAATGCGTCCGCGCTGTGTTGAGGACGGCGCGGCTGGCCATCGTGCCCGCATCACTGCCGGACATCGGCTCGGTCAGGCTGTACGCGCCGATCTTCTCGCCGCTGGCGACGGGTTTCAGAAAGCGCTGCTTCTGTTCTTCTGTGCCGAACTTCATCAGCGCATGGCAGTACAGCGAGTTGTTGACGCTGACGATGGTGCTGTGGCTGGCATCGGCTCTGGCGACCTCGATCATGGTCAGAACATAGGCCAGCGCATCCATGCCCGCGCCGCCATATTCTTCGGGGACTTCGATGCCCATCAAGCCCATCGCGCCCATCTTGCGAATCGTGTCCAGCGGGAACTCGCCGCTTTCGTCGAACTCGGCGGCAATCGGGACGATCTCGTTTTGAGCGAAATCGCGCACGGCGTCGCGCAAGAGTTTGTGTTCGTCAGTCAGTCGCAGCGTTAGTTCTTGCTCGGATGCGACAACCATGTATTTTTTCTCCTCAGCTTTTAGCGGTTAGCGCCGCTGAGTACAGCGGTTAGATGTTAGCCAATTCAAAAGCATAACCACATTCTTTTAGGCGATTATAACATTGCCGTAGGCTATAATTCTCGCACTTTGAGCCAAATGGAATGATGCGAGGAAATTCACACATGGGACAAATGAAGATCAATCATATCGGTATCGTTGTCGAAGATGTGCAAACGGCGCTCAATTTCTGGCACGGCGCGCTCGGACTGCCGCTCGAACGTACCGAACGCAACGAGGACGAAGCGGTAGAAATCGCTTTCTTGCCGCTCGAACATGGCGAGATCGAACTGATTGCGCCGATCACCGAAGACAGCGGTGTGGCCAAATACATGGCCAAGAAAGGCGCGGGGATGCATCATATCTGTATCGAGGTTGATGACATTGCGGCCAGCATGACGCAGCTTGCGGCAGGCGGCGCGGAACTCATCAACGATGCGCCGAAGACGCGCCACGATGGGACGCGCTACGTGTTCGTGCATCCCAAAAGCACGGGCGGGGTTCT
>JACMMD010000094.1 GCA_014379235.1 Anaerolineae bacterium | reverse complement strand
TTCTCGCGGTAGTCGGCGGCCAGTTCGGCTTTGCGGGCGACTGGATCAGCGGCGGCCTTGAGTTCGCGGCGGAAGATGATCTCTACCGCGCCTTCGGGGCCCATGACCGCGATTTCCGCAGTCGGCCACGCGAGGTTGAGATCGCCGCGAATGTGCTTACTGCTCATGACGCAGTACGCGCCGCCGTAGGATTTGCGCGTCGTGACTGTCAGCTTGGGCACGGTGGCTTCGCAGTAAGCGTAAAGCAGTTTCGCGCCAGAAATGATGATGCCGTTGTGTTCCTGATCCGTACCGGGAAGATAGCCGGGAACGTCCACAAAGGTGATGAGCGGGATATTGAAGCAGTCGCAGAAGCGAATGAAACGCGCCGCTTTCTCGCTGGCTTTGATGTCCAGCACACCGGCCAAGACGGCGGGTTGGTTGGCGACGACGCCGACGCTGTGCCCGCCAAGCCGCGCAAAACCAACGACAATGTTCGCCGCGAAATGTTCATGAATTTCGAAGAAGTGGCCGTCGTCAACCACTTTGCGAACCACGTCTTTGATGTCATAAGGTTTGTTGGCGTTGTCGGGGATAATCGAGTCGAGTTCAATATCGGCGCGCAGGGGGTCGTCCGTCGCCGCAATCGAGATCGGGTCTTCCATATTATTTTGCGGGATGTAACTCAACATCTCGCGTACCAACAGCAGCGTTTCCGTTTCGTTCTCGCCAACGACGTGACATGCGCCGCTGCGAGTCGAATGCACCGAGGCACCACCCAACTCTTCGAACGAAACATCTTCGTGTGTGACCTGTTTCACCACGTCCGGGCCGGTGATGAACATATAGCTGGTATCCTTCACCATGAACGTAAAGTCTGTGAGGGCGGGGCTGTAGACCGCTCCGCCCGCGCAGGGGCCCATGATGACGCTGATCTGCGGAATGACACCGCTGTTGAGCGTGTTCCGCAAGAAGATTTCCGCGTAACCGCCGAGGCTGTCTACACCTTCCTGAATACGAGCGCCGCCGCTGTCGTTCAAGCCGATCACGGGTGCGCCTGTCTTGAGCGCCATCTCCATGATCTTGACGATTTTGTGCGCGTGGACTTCGCTCAATGTGCCGCCGACGACGGTGAAATCTTGCGAGTAGACGTAGACGAGCCGCCCATCAATTGTGCCCCAGCCCGTGACGACACTATCGCCGGGGGGGCGATTATCGCCCATGCCGAAATCGCTGCTGCGGTGCTGCACAAACGCATCGAGTTCGCGGAAGCTGCCGGGATCGAGCAGGATGTCGAGGCGTTCGCGGGCGGTGTTGCGCCCCGCTGCATGTTGGCGCGTGACGCGCTCCGGGCCGCCCCCCGCGAGACCTTGCTCGCGGCGGGAGCGGAGTTCATCAATCTTAGGATTTACGACCATTGTCTATAACTTTCTCCGTACTGGTGATTCATCAACCAATAACGTGTGCTTTTTCGATGAACGTAAGATATAAGCGAGAGGGGCGAACAACAGCAGCACCATGATAACAAGCAATAAAGGCAAACGGTTCGCGTCATAATCAGCGCGAACGAACAGCAGCCAACGCAGCGCTGCATACACCAGATAACCTGCCCATAACCAAGCGGCTCCCAGTCGAGCGGCTGAATGGCGCTGGATGATCATTGCCACCACCAAAGCGGCCAATACGGCCCAAATCACGCCTGCTGCAAAATCTAGCGCGATAGGAAGGCTGACCAGCGCGGCGAGTTCGGGCGGGATTTGCACTGCGCGTATCGCTGAACCTGCCTGCATCAGCGCCAGAAACGCCGTGAGCATGATGAGCCAGCGCGGTGCGCGAAAAGTGGTTGAACTCGTAACATCTGTCATGTGGTTGAATTATAGCAGACGATAAGGTGCGAAATTATGGCGTAACCCCGAAAAAGTTGAGCAGCTCCACAATGGCATTGTTGTAGGCGAGGGCACTTTCTTCCAATACGCGAATGGTGTGCGTGTTTTGCAGCGCCTCATCGAGATCCGCCACAATGTTGAACTGTCCCGCCTGATGCTTATAGCCGCCGTGCCAGATCGGAATGATGTTGGTGTTCGACTCTAGCGCCCATGCCGCCTCTTGCAGCACGACCTCAGAATCCAGCGTATCTGGGCCGAGTAACAAAACCAGATGGTCACGGCCTTGAATTTGCTCTTTGAGATGTGTGCGCCAGTTATCGCCCGGTTGGATGGCAAGGTCTAGGAAAGCATCCAAACCTTCGGCCTTAAAGCGCGCCAGAATCAGCAGGGCGAACGCGCTGCTATCCTGCCGTCGATACGAAATGAAAATCGATGCGGGTTCGACTTCACTCAACAGGTCAAAGGCCGCTTTCGTGATCTGAAAAACGTTCGGCGGGTCGCCTTGCTGAATGTAGTTGTTGTTCAGCAGAAGTTCTAAGTGCGGTTGAGTGTTATTCCAGCGCCGCTCTAGGTAAGGGAAAAGCGACGCTTCGTTGGTTTCGCCGCGAAAGACCGAAATCGACGCGCCCCAGACGCCTTCTGCCGCGCCTTCCGCGAGTTCTTTCGCATAGGTACGTACCCGCGCCATCGGGCTGCTCGGTAGAGGACGCTGCGATACTTTGTTGATAAAGGCTTCGATACGTTGATCGTCGCTCAAGATATTATCTCCCGCTGCTTTGAAAACCACGCCGCCTAAATCCGGCAACGGTGGCGATGCCCAAGACACTCACGATACTGAGTACGCTAAAAATGCTGAAGATCGACAACACGCTGCCAAGACTGCCAATCGACAAGATGCTGCCCGTACTGCTGATACTCTTGCGGCTCATAGGTTATTCCTCACTACCCGAAGCCTGTTGATGCCGAATGTCCGCCAGCAGCTTTTGTATACGTTCGCG
>JACMMD010000948.1 GCA_014379235.1 Anaerolineae bacterium | reverse complement strand
TTGGCAATGTGTATTCCGGCTCGTGTATGCTCGGCTTGACCGCCATTCTGGACATCGCCAAGCCCGGTGACCGCATCCTGATGATTAGCTATGGCAGCGGCGCGGGGTCGGATGCTTTCGACATGCGCGTGACCGAGCGTATCCTCGATGTGCAGCGCGGCCTCGCGCCATCGACCCGCGATTACATCAACCGCCGCACACCAATTGATTACGCCACCTACTGCCGTTACCGGAACATTCTCAAGGATTAATGACAATGCCTGAAGTTGCAATTATCGGCCTCGGCCAGACTGCCGTTGGCGAACATTGGGAAAGCAGCCTACGAACACTGGCGGCGGAAGCGGTACAGTCCGCGCTAGAAGATGCCGGTCTCGATCACACCCTTGATCGCAACACCACCGCTCTGTACGTTGGCAACGCCTACGGCGGCCCCATCAGTAGCCAATCACATCTGGGCGCGCTGGTGGCTGACCATGTTGGCTTATCCGGCGTCGAAGCCTACGCGCTCGAAGCCGCCGAAGCATCCGGCGCGGCTGCCCTACGTGCTGGCTATATGGCCGTCGCGTCTGGCTTGATCGATACGGCTATCGTTGTCGGCGTGGAAAAATCATCGGATACGATTGGCACGGCGAATACACTAGCACGTACCGTCAGCCTCGACTCGGACTTTGAAGCCATGCAAGGCGCAACGCTGACCGCACTCGCCGCCTTGATGATGCGCCGCTATCTCTATGAACACGGCGTTGAATTGAGCGCGTTCGAGGGCTTCAGCATCAACGCGCATACGAACGGCAAAAGCAACTCGAACGCGATGTTTCGCAACACCTTGAAACCCGGGGCATTCGCCAGAGCGCCGATGGTGGCCGACCCCGTGAGCCTGTTCGATGGCGCGCCCGATGGTGATGGCGCGGCGACGGTGATCTTGACGACAGCCGAACGCGCCGCCGATCTCGTGCCGCAGCCCGTTCGCATCACAGGCAGCGCCGCCGCAACCGATACGCTTGCGCTGCATGATCGCACTGATCTACTGTTCCTCAATGCCGCGCAGCTATCGGCACAGAAAGCGCTGGCACAGGCCGGCATCAGCCGCGATGAAATCGACCTGTTCGAACTTCACGATGCCTATACCATCCTCAGTGCTTTGACACTGGAAGCCGTTGGCTTTGCCGAACGCGGTCAGGGTTGGAAGCTGGCGCAAGAAGGCGCGGTCATGCTTGGCGGCAGGCTTCCGATTAGCACGTTTGGCGGCCTTAAGAGCCGGGGCAATCCGGTTGGCGCGACAGGCATCTATCAAGCCGTCGAAGCCTGCCTGCAACTGCGCGGCTCGGCGGGCGCAAATCAAGTCGCAGACGCAAAAATTGCGCTCATCCAAAATTTGGGCGGGTTGGCGACGACTGCTATTACCCATGTTCTACAAGGGTAGGATAAGCACAAAGCGCCTATTTATTTGACAGGCATTGACAGCTATCAGAGCCTTTGTGATAGGTTTTGATAGTTCTGCACCCCTACACTTAACGGTAAGTTTGTGCAGAAATGCACCACAATTGAATGACAATGAATTGAGGAGTAACACAACATGCAAATCTCCAGACACTGGCGCTTAAAACCCCAACGCTACCGCCTCGAAGGCGTTCGTTATGAAAACGGCGAGGTCTGTTTACAAGAGCGCCCGACTGCTCCGGTCAGCCGTGAGCGCCAGCCTGAAACGACCAACGTGCAGCGCCCTGAAACCATCGTCGTGGCCCGCTAGAGCAGCGTATTATGGCTACTACACAGCAAAGCCCAAACCGCGAAACGTTCGCGTTTGCTGGCACGGGCGAAGTGTTCAGCTTCACGACAGTTCAAGAAGCACCACAGGGATTCGAAAGCCAAGCGCCTTATGTGTTGGCGCTGGTCAAACTCGATGAAGGCCCGCTTATCACGGCGCAGCTTACTGACCTTGACGGCGAAGCTGTAGCCATCGGTGATCGCGTCGAGATGGTCACACGCAAGCTGGCCACCGAAGGTTCAACAGGTGTCATTATCTACGGTTATAAATTCCGCAAACTGCTGCCACGAGCATAGACGAATCACCATAATTCAAGTCCAACTGTAGGGGCGACACATGTGTCGCCCTTACTCGTTTACCCTATTGCCCGAAAAGATCGTCCAGATCATCATCGTTTAGCGTGGTCAGCGACGGCTTCGCGCTTTTCGATTGGACGCTTTTCAGGCGCTCGGCAACCGGACGATCAAAGCGCTGTTGAATTTCATGGTTGACGATGAGCGCATCGCGTCCGTAACGTTGGCGTGAAAAGCCGCGTATCGTCTCACCGAGCGTCGGATTGGCTACTCGCGCATCTGGCAAAGCGTGTACCGGAAATTGCGGCGCGGAGCTGCCATTGACCATCATTTTGGCCAGAAGATGAAAGTTCGGCAGATTCACCATATCATCCACATCGAAGACCGGATACATCTCTGGCGCGAGGAAGTGCGCGTCCTTCACCCCCACCTGAAACGACAGCAGCGTGCCGACATTGCCGAACACCGACTCGCGGATTTCGGCATCGAGCTGGCTGATGAACTGGTTGGCGACAGTCAGCGCCAGTCGGTACTTGCGCGCTTCCGACAGCATCACGCTGAACGCCGGAGTCGTGAAGTTATGGAACTCATCGACATATAAACAAAACAAGCGGCGGTCTTGCGCGTTCATTCGCGCGCGGCTGAGTGCCGAAACCAGCAAGCGCGGCACAAGCAGTAAGCCGAGAAAATGGCTGTTCTGCGGGCCGATTTTGCCCTTCGCTAGATTGACCAGCAGGATTTTCCCGTCGTTCATGATCTGCGCGAAATCGAGCGTGTTCTCGCTCTGCCCGATGATGTTCCGCACCAGATGATCGGTGATGAAGCGCCCGAACTTGCTGGTGATATAGTCCAGCACTTCGCTTTTGTGAAAGTCCGATTGGTTGCCCACGATGTCACGCCAGTATGACTGCACGATGGGGTCACTGATGTGCTGCAAACACTGGCGCATGTAGTTGCCATCGCTGAGTATTCGCACGACCTCGATCAAGGTGCTGCCGGGGATGGCCATCGCCGTGAGCATGGCATTGCGGACAGCGTTTTCAAAGCGCGGACCCACCATGCCGACGCGGTTCGGGTCGAACATGCTGTACATCAACCCGATAAACTCAGCCACCACCATGTTTTGCTCGAACGTGCCTTCGACATCAAGGATGTTCAAGCCGATAGGCCGTTCAGTATCGGACGGGTCGAACAGCACCACATCTTGAACACGATGCGCCGGGATGCGTTCCAAGATCGCTTCTACAAGGTCGCCATGTGGGTCGATGACACCGACACCGTGCCCCGCTTCGATGTCTTGCAGTGCGAGGTTTTGCAGCAGCGTTGACTTACCCGTACCCGTGCGCCCGATGACGTATGTATGGCGCATCCTGTCAGACATCCCCGCTCGAATAAGCGCCGGATGCCCCTGCACCGGAGTCACGCTTTCGCCGATGACTACTCCCACTTCGGGCAAATTGGCGGGGAGCGGCGTGGCTTTGATCTTTAACACAGGCAGTCCCGGCAAACCATCGGGTCCGGGAACAGGCAGCCGGGTTGCGGTCAGCGCTTCACCGGGAGTCAACAGATAACGCAGCCTTCCGAGCGTGGATGGCGCTGCGCTGTAAGACCAGCGTTCTGCCGCAACTTCGCGCAAGTCACGACGAACAGTCTCAAGATCGCTTTCCAGCACCGCTGGAATCTGTTCGTAGCGCGACGGCCCGAACAAGTTCATGCCAAGCACGTTCGGTAGGGCAGGGTTCATACGTCCCTGACTGGCCACATGAATACGCACGACAAAGGCCAATGTTTGCGTGTGGCGTAGATATTCCGGGTAATACTGCAAAGCCTGATCATAGCGTTCGTCCCCTGCACGCGGGTTAAAGATCGAATAAAAGTCAGAGCTTTCTTCATCGCCCATCGGTGATTGCGACGCATCCAGCATGTCACGGATAGCGCTGCGTTCCCACGGGAGCAAGCTCGTCGGCTGGAAATAAACATCTAACAGTGCTGGTTCCGACTGCTCGACCAAAGCCCGCAGCATGCGGCTTAAGCCGCCTTCGTACTGCGCGAACGGGTACGCCAGATAAATGTCGTTATCGTTAACGCGCACGACGGCCTCTTTACGAACGATTTCAACCGCGCTGTCCGGCGTAAATGGTTGACGTAGGCTTTCGAGTTCGCTGAAGCTCATCACGGGTTCGTAAGCATAGACCTGTTCATCTTGCAGCGGCAGCAGCAATTTGACAGTGTGCCACAGGGCGTCACTGGCGGATTGGGCCGCCGCTTTGTTGGATGCCTCAACCCGACAAAGCAGCGCGATACGCAAACTACCGCCGCCGCTAACATACCGCCATGCGAAATGCGTCTGCAAGCCGAGACTTTCACTAACCTGACTCAGCGCAGTGAGCAGTTCGGCGCAGGCATGAGAGATGGACGGAACACTACGTAGAGCGCGCACTCCGACCAGCCTCACCGCGAACGTCGCTGACCACACAGGCTCATCGACTCGCCGCAGCGAATCGGGCGATACCTGCGAATGAAACTGCTCGATGGCGACAACTGGCGTCCGTGTGATGCGATGCTCGACTGCCGTCACTAGGGCATCCAACGCCGTATCAGTACCTTCCCTGACAATATTGTTCAATCGCTGGCGGGCTTCCAATAAGTAGCCCTCAGCTACGTCAATTTCGGCCAGCGCAACCGCCGCCTCACGCGCTGTCGTCTCATCTGATGCCAGCGTTAGCAGCAGTTGGCGCGCATCTGACAGACGGGAACGCGCAATCAACACCCGCGCCAGAAGCAGCGTCGCATGAGGATGAGGCTCGATTTGCAGCGCCCGCCGTGCATCGACTTCGGCTCGTTCGATCTGCCCTATTTCGAGCGCTAGTCGCGCCGATGACAACAGTTCGCTCAAGTAATGATCGCGGCGCTTCTTATACTTGCGCCGCCACTTTTTACCATCAGCCGTTTGCGTGACGACGCTCACATAGCCATCAGCCACTTCCCAAAAATCTGCCGCAGTGAGGCTGTCCAGTAATGTCTGCCCTATCTCAATGGGTAGTACCACGAAATCGTCTGCCGATACATGTTGCAAAAGATGAACGAGCGCGTCCGCCGATTGCCCGGTCTGATACATGGCCGCCGCGAGACGAGCATAATCCTGTCCGGTGGCTATCGACAGCCCGATCAATTGACTGCAAGCCGCGACGACAGATGTCCAATCGCCCTGTTCCCAATGCTGCGCGATGCTGCCCTGCAAACGCTGATAGTGGCGCTGCTGTGCGTGGGATTCGCTGAGTTTCAAATCGGCCAGCAGCAGGGTCACACTTTCGGGCTTAAGGTCGCGCTCTTGCAGCAAAGCGCGTATCGCTGTCTGGAGTTCCTCGTCCTGTTCTTGCTGCTGATAGGCAAGAATGAGGCCGCTCCAAGCTCGCTGACGCAGGCTGTCCGGCGCGATCTTATGGCGCGCACACGGCAAACGTGAGCCATTCGGTTGCGGCGAGGGTTTTTCGGTTTTCGGCAGCAAGTCATCCAGCAGC
This sequence comes from Anaerolineae bacterium, assembly GCA_014379235.1. Lineage (GTDB taxonomy): Bacteria > Chloroflexota > Anaerolineae > Aggregatilineales > Phototrophicaceae > JACMMD01. Next base: position 2,350 of record JACMMD010000948.1, on the reverse strand, counting down.
AATATCTCTTCTAAAGAAATGTCGAGCGCGCCATAGCCATCGCTCAACAGGCCGCCCCGACCCTTTAATAGCTTGTGATAACGCTGCTGCGCGTCAACGGGCTGACCACGCAAAAGACTCAGATCGGCAAGCCGAAGCTGCACCGCCCCTAACCCGTGTAGTGCGCTGCTTACGTCCAACAGTTCGGCAGCCTTTTCATACTGGTGCTCGATGAAACTATCGACATGCCACAAAAGGCGCTTAACCGTTTGGTCAACAATCTGACGGCGCAAGAAAGTAATCTTCTCTACCAGCGGCAGCCCGTATTCCAGCGCCTGCTCATACCATAACAACGCAGCGCGGGAATCACCGTTGATGACCTCATGTAATTGACCGAGCGCCCGATAAGTTTCTCCACGTAATTGTCCTTCGTCGGGCAAAAACAGCAGCGCTCGTTCGAATGACTGTTCGGCAAGGATGGGTAAATCCTGCTGGCGATAGCCATGCGGCTTGCGCGGACGTTCCGGCTGCGAAGTCGGCGGTTTCGGACGCGATGGAATGCCCGTTGTGGAGGTATTCTGGGCGGGCTGGCCAAAAGGCGAACGTGCGCCAACTCGATCCATAAGCGATTGCTGAACAGACCGTAACATGGCGGGATTGTCGGCTTGCTGCGCCGCTTCCATCAGCGCTAAACCACGCACCAGATGTACCGCCGGAAAGCGATCCGCCAATGGCAGTAGTTCATCCACTTCACTGAGATGACCGTGACCATCACTTTCGTTGATTTCAGCGCGTAGCTGATCGACACGCTGCTGTAACCACGTTTGCAAATGCGGCAAAAACTCTACAAGTCCATCGTCAAGCGGGTGGTTTTCCAACCAACCGAGCGATTCAGCAATCGAATTAACCCTGTCTTCGTGCGGTAACGGCGCGTTATGCAGTTCCATGAGCAGCACTTGCAGCCGTAAGTTGTGTGCTTCAACACTGGGTTCATGGCTGAGGAGTTCATTCAAGAGTTGCAGCGCAACAGCCGTTTTCCCGCCGTTGATGAAATCATGGATAGCGCTCAAACGGTCATTGAGCGGCTCAGGTGATGGCATTTTTTTCACGACCCATAGTAAAATAGAAATTATGAATAAACATGTAAATCGTTTGAAATTCTTGTAATAACTATAGTACAGGTTTCTGCGAATCAAGCGTACATTTTGCGACGACCCGCCAAACAATGAGGGGGACGACTTAGTTGTGACTCCCACAAGACCGAAGCCAATAGGTGTTTACCCCGCCCGCGAAACCGGGCAGCGCGGTGAGCAAATCGCTCTCGAATATCTGCGCGCAAAAGGCTTTGAAATCCTCGATAGTAACTGGCACTGCTCCTATGGAGAGCTTGACATCATTGCCCGCCATCGAGATGTTATCGTGTTCGTCGAAGTTCGTGCGCGTCACGCAGCATCAACCGAAGTCGCCTTCGAGAGCATTCAAGCGCCTAAACAGCGCAAACTCGAAAAGTCGGCACTCGCTTATCTTGAGGCCCATCATCTTGAGGACAGTATGTGGCGCATCGACGTGATCGCCATCGCGCTATCACGCTCCGGTGCTGCCATCATCGACCATGTGGAAGACGCGCTTGGCTGGTAGCGCGTCCGATAAGCCACTGCCGCTCGTCGTCATCCTCGGCCCTACCGCATCAGGTAAAACCGAGCTAGCCATCGAGTTGGCTCGTGCCCTTAATGGCGAAATCATCAGCGCGGACAGCCGCCAGATTTATCGCTTAATGGACATCGGTACAGCCAAGCCGACGCCAGAGCAGCGAGAACGTGCCCCGCATCACCTACTCGACGTGGTTGATCCCGACGAAGGGTTGAGCGTCGCGGAATATCAGCGTATGGTTTACGCCGCCATCGACAGTATTCACCAGCGCGGCGGTCTGCCTTTATTAGTTGGCGGGACGGGACAATACCTCACCGCCGTCGTTGAAGGCTGGACGATTCCTGAAGTTCCGCCGAACCTGACCCTGCGCGCGGAACTGGAATCCTTCGCCGCCGAACATGGAACAAAAGCGCTACATGATCGTCTGACTACACATGATCCTGATGCCGCCGCCAATATCGACCATCGCAACGTGCGCCGCGTCGTTCGGGCACTGGAAGTCTATTTAGTCACCGGCCAACCGATCAGCCAGCTTCAACGCAAACAGCCGCCGCCGTACACCATCACACAGCATGGCCTCGCGCTGGAACGCGATACGCTCTACGAACGCGCTGACCGTCGCGTCGATCAAATGATGGAAGCGGGATTTCTCGATGAGGTACGCCGCCTCTTGGATGCGGGTTATGATCGGCGTTTGTACTCAATGACCGGACTTGGCTAC
>JACMMD010000947.1 GCA_014379235.1 Anaerolineae bacterium | reverse complement strand
TTGGAGGGGGCGGAGTACCGGGATTGGAAGAAGTGTGGGACGTGATCCTTTCCAGTGGCAAACTGCTGTATGGCATTGCTGTTGATGACGCTCACACATTCAAGCAGCCATGGAATAGGAACAGCGCGCAGCCCGGCCGCGGTTGGGTGGTAGTGAGAACAGATCGCCTCTCGACGACGGCGATCTTGGAAGCGCTGGAGCGCGGAGACTTCTACGCTTCCACAGGGGTTGAGCTGGCAGACTACCAAACTACCGACAAGGATATGACCGTCACCATTAAGCAGGAAGGATCGAGCAAGTATCGTGTCCTTTTTATCGGACAGGGCGGGCGCGTTTTCAAGGAGGTGATTTCGAACACGGCCGTTTACCAGTTTCTCGGCGACGAAATGTACGTGCGCGCTAAGGTCATTGAATCGAATGGAAAAGCTGCCTGGACTCAGCCGGTCTGGGTGAAGCGGTTATAAGAATGGCCCACCAAAATGACGGCTCAAGCTCCGTTAATTTGCGGGACTTGAGTCGTCTCACTCGTAACGCAAGGCCTCTATCGGATCCAGTGCCGCGGCTTTGCGCGCCGGGTAATAACCGAAGAAGACTCCCACCGCCACAGAGAAGATCACGGAACCGAAGATCGCCAGCGTCGAAATTAGCGTTGGCCAACCCAGCAGCCTTGGTATCGCGAGGGAGAGAATGATTCCCAGTACGATGCCGATGAAGCCCCCTGTCAGACTCAGCACGATCGACTCGATGAGAAACTGGCTGCGCACCGCCGAGGAGCGCGCTCCGATGGCCATGCGAATGCCAATCTCCCGCGTTCGCTCCGTGACCGATACCAGCATGATGTTCATGATCCCAATGCCACCCACGAGAAGTGAGACACTGGCAATACACGCCAACAGAATGGTCATGGTGTTGTTGGTCTCGGTTGCCGCTTCGGCAATATCAGTCATGTTGCGGACGGTGAAATCGTTCGCCTCATTCGCCGTAAGATTGTGACGCTGACGCAGGAGATCAGTAATCTGCTGCTGCGCGGTATAGGTTGCATCCTGTGAAATAGCCGAGACGTAGGCTACCTGCAGGCGCGGGCTGCCCAGTATTTTCTTCTGCACGGTGGTATAGGGAGCGAAGGCCACATCATCCTGGTCGCGCCCCTGTTGATCCTGACCCTTCCGCGTCATCACCCCCACCACCCGGAATGGCAGATTCGTTACTCGCAGTGTCTGCCCGACCGGATCCATGCCCGGGAAAAGACTCTCGGCGATTGTTTGCCCGATCACGATTACGCGGCCGGCAGTACGCACGTCAGCTTCGGTAAAGAAGTCTCCATTCTGGACTGTCCACTTACGAACACCTGGATATTCCTCGCTTACACCCTGAAGCGAGGTATTCCAGTTCATGTTGCCTGAAACCAGTTGCGATCTGGCGTTTACGGTCGGTGTAAGCATTGCGACGCTTGGCACTTCACGACGGATTGCCTCGAGGTCTTCTACCGTCAGAGTGTTTGTACCGCTGTCGCCCGTGCCACTGCGTACGCCCCCGACGTTCTGGGCTCCGGCGCTTACGAAGAGCAGGTTTGTGCCTATGCTTTCGATCTGCGCTTGCACAGAGGCTTGTGCTCCCTGCCCTATGCTGACCATGGCAATCACGGCGGAAACGCCGATGATGATGCCCAACATTGTCAGAGCGGCGCGCAACTTATTACGCACCAGAGCACGAAAGGCTACGCGGATGATCATTATTAGGTTCATAATCTACCTTCCTAAACGGAGCAGCTCACCAATATGGTGCCCACCAGCCCGCGGGAGCGGGCGAAAGCATAAAGCCTGGGGCGCAAGCCCCAGGATCGCACAAAGTAAAATCGTGAGCCCGTGAAAACAGGCGACAGTGTCCGCTTGATATT
>JACMMD010000946.1 GCA_014379235.1 Anaerolineae bacterium | reverse complement strand
AGCTTGGCTTCGGCATCGGGTACATCATGTTCATGTAGCCGAGCGCGGATTCAAGCTGCGCTTTGGCTTCGGGTGCGCGTTCGTCGTCGGGGAGATAGGCGCGAATGGTCAAGCGCTGCGCCGGAGGGACTTCGCCATCGTCCCACTTATCGGGTGTGATGTCGTCCTGCTCGATAGCCACACCTTGATGTCCATAGCGCTGCAACAAATCAGCGACGGCTTCGGCGGCTTCGCCATCGACGCTAAGAGTGACTTCAATCCAGTCCAATAGCTTATCCTAAATATGTAGGGGCGCGTCGCGAAGCGCCCTACGGAAAAGTTGTGATGGTTACGGCTGCTGTTCGCCAGCGAAGAAGTCCATCACTCGGTCAAAAAAACCACGCCCATTCTTCTGCGGCTGAACCTCGCTGCCAAGCGTTTCAGCAAGCTGCTCGAAAAGGGCGCGCTGCTCCTCGCTCAGTGTGGCGGGGATTTCGACCTGAATGTAAACCAATTGGTCGCCGCGCCCGGAGTTCGAGCCATCGCTGCGAAGGCGGGGGATACCGCGTCCGCGCATACGGAAGATTTTGCCCGTTTGCGTTCCGGCAGGGATGAGCAGTTCGACCTCGCCATCTACCGACGGTACAACGATCTTATCGCCGAGCGCTGCCTGCGCGACGTTGATGCCGATGTCCATCAGAATGTCGTTTTCACGGCGTTTGAAGTATTCGTGTTCTTGCACATGGACAACGACGTAGAGGTTTCCGGCGGGCGCGGAGCGTTCGCCTTGATCGCCCTCGCCGCGCACCTGAACCTGCAAGCCCTCGCGCACTCCGGCGGGAATTTGTACCGTCAGCGTGGTTGCCTTGCGTAGGCGGCCTGTACCCTTACAATTCGTGCAGGGGTTCTCGACCATTTCGCCACGTCCGCCGCAGCGCGGGCAGGGTGCAACCCGCACCATCGAGCCGAGGAACGTTTGCTGAACCTGACGCACTTCGCCGCTGCCGTTACACTGTGTACAGGTCGTGGGTGAACTGCCCGATGCCGAGCCGTTGCCGTCGCAAACGTCGCAGACTTCCATGCGCTCGAAAGTGATCTCCCGCTCTGCGCCGAATATCGACTCTTCAAACGAGATGGTCACATCAACGCGGCGGTCTGCACCCGGCTGCGGCCCACGTCGGCGGCTCGCTCCGCGTTGTGCCCCGGCCACACTGTTGAAGAATTCCTCAAAAATGTCCTCGAAGCCGCCGAAACCAGCGGCCCCGCCAGCTTGCCCAGCGCCAGCGCCACCGAAGCCGTTGCCACCAACTCCAGCATGGCCAAAGCGGTCATAACGGGCGCGCTTTTGCTCGTCGGACAACACTTCATACGCTTCGTTGATCTCTTTGAAGCGCGCTTCGGCCTGCGGGTGCTTGCTCACATCGGGATGATATTCGCGGGCGAGGCGGCGAAATGCTTGTTTGATCTCGTTTTTATCGGCGCTTCGGGTAATGCCTAAAACTTCATAGTAGTCGCGTGCCATGCGTTATTCCACTGCTCTATGGGTACATCTTATTATAGTCGTATCGCTGTCAGGAATGTGAATGGTTTCGTCTCGATTTCGTCAGTGAACAGCTGCAATGAGTTAGTAGGGGTGACGGCATTGATGGAGTATGCCTGTCACCCCTTACTGAATGAATGATCGTTAGGCTTCGGTGAACTCGGCATCTACAACATCTTCGCCGGAGTCGGATTTCTTCTCGCCTTCGGCTTCGCCACTGGGCGCTGCTCCCGGTTGCTCTTGATACATACTGCCGCCTAGCCCTTGAATGTGCGCGCCGAGCGCTTCAGTCGCGGACTTGATGGTGGTGGTGTCGCCGCCTTCTTTGGCTTTTTGAACCGCCTCGATTTTCTCGCGGGTTTGCGTCTTGGCTTCTTCCGGGAAGCGATCACCGTAGTCACGCAGCAAGCCTTCCGCCGCGAAAATCGCACTGTCGGCCTGATTGTTGACTTCGATAGATTCTTTACGCTTGCTGTCTTCGGCGGCGTGAGCTTCTGCCTCTTTCACCATGCGGTCAATTTCAGTATCGCTGAGGCCGCTGCTGGCCGTAATGGTGATCTTCTGTTCGCGTCCGGTTGCCTTATCCTTCGCGCTCACGTTGAGGATGCCGTTCGCGTCGATGTCGAATGAGACTTCGATCTGCGGCAGGCCACGCGGCGCGGGCGGAATACCGTCCAGAATGAAGCGTCCGAGCGATTTGTTATCCGTCGCCATCGGGCGTTCGCCCTGCACGACGTGAATCTCGACCTGTGTTTGACTATCAGATGCGGTGGAGAACACCTGCCCTTTCTTCGTCGGGATGGTGGTGTTGCGCTCAATGAGCGGCGTCGCCACTCCGCCGAGCGTTTCCACGCCGAGCGTGAGCGGAGTCACATCGAGCAGCAGAATATCCTTGACATCGCCGCCGAGTACGCCGGCCTGAATGGCCGCGCCGATAGCCACGACTTCATCAGGATTAACGCCCTTGTGCGGCTCTTTGCCGAAGAAGTCTTTGACGGCCTGCTGCACGGCGGGCATACGGGTCATACCGCCGACGAGGATGATCTCATCGACTTCGCCCTTGCCGATGCCTGCGTCTTTGAGCGCCGCTTCCATCGGCTTGATGGAGCGCTGAATCAGGCTGTTGACCATGCTATCCATCTTGGCGCGAGTGAGCGTGATGTTGAGATGCTTCGGGCCGCTGGCATCGGCGGTGATGAAGGGCAGATTCAGATCAGTGCTGAGTGTGCTGGAAAGCTCGATTTTGGCTTTCTCTGCCGCTTCCTTCAAACGCTGTAACGCTTGACGGTCATTGCGTAGGTCAATGCCGCTTTCCTTCTTGAACTCGTCGGCCAGCCAGTCGATGATGATTTCATCGAAGTTATCGCCGCCGAGATAGGTGTCGCCGTTGGTCGATTTCACCTCGAACACGCCGTCGCCCACTTCCAGAATGGAAATGTCGAACGTGCCGCCGCCGAGATCATACACGGCAATCGTTTCGTTTTTCTTGCTGTCCAGACCATAAGCAAGGCTGGAAGCAGTTGGCTCGTTGATGATACGCAGCACTTCCAAGCCCGCGATCTTACCCGCGTCTTTGGTGGCGTTACGCTGGGTGTCGTTGAAGTAAGCCGGGACGGTGATAACAGCGCGATCAACGGTCTCACCGAGATAGGCTTCAGCGTCGGCCTTGATCTTTTGCAAAATCATTGCGGAGACTTCGGGCGGGCTGAATTCCTTATCGCCAATATGCACGCGCACGTCGCCATTAGGGGCGGCGCTCGCTTTGTACGGGATGCGCTTGACAGTCTCCTGCACCTGCGGATCGGTGAACTTACGACCCATGAAGCGCTTCACTGAAAAGACGGTGTTCTCAGGGTTAATCACGGCTTGATTACGTGCTACTTTGCCGACGAGCCGTTCGCCGGTCTTAGGATTGACTGCTACCACTGATGGAATGAGCCGTCCGCCTTCGGACGATGGAATGACGGTTGGTTCGCCGCCTTCCATGACTGCTATCACCGAGTTGGTAGTGCCGAGGTCGATACCGATAATCCTACCCATTCGCTCTTTAGCTCCTAGTTAATGCGTGTTGCGTTGACGGATAATTGCTGAGTATTGTCGTGTAGTGTTCGCGGGAAACGCTAAATAGCGGCGCTATCCAGCAACCCGCACGAGCGCTGGACGCAGCACACGATCACCATAGATATAGCCCTTACGCAGGGTTGTGGTGATGTGGCCGCTTTCCATATCTGTGTCCGTGTCTGTGGCGATAGCTTCATGACGGTTCGGGTCAAATACTTCGCCAACAGGGTCGATAATTTCGATCCCGTTGTCTTCCAGTTTTTTCAGGAATTTGCGCTGAATCATGTTGACACCGTTCACCCACGAATGATCTTTGAACTCGGCGGGTACGTTCGATGTTGCCAACTCAAAATCGTCGATGATGGGCAGCAGGTCAGCTAACACTTCGACGGCGGCGTTTTGATGGCGCTCTTGAAGTTCACGCTCAGTCCGTTTCTTGTAGTTCGCAAACTCAGCGCGTGCTCGCTGCCAGCCTTCAAGATATTCCTGTGCTTTATTCTGGGCCGCAGTCAATTGGTTTTCGAGTTGTGCCATCTCATCTACTTTTCGGGTGTGGTCATTTGATTCTGCATGGCTTTCCTGAACCGTATCCGCGTCCGTGCTTGCATCCGCATCGACGGTATTGGTTGCTGCGGCGGACTGCCCCGGCGCGTGAGGCGGCGTTTGCTCAGTGTCCGATTGCTCGGTGGCTACTGTGCTGCCGCTTTGGTTAGGGGTGGTCACGTCTTCTGACTTCAAGAAAACCTCCTCAGGCAAGTATAGTTAAATAGGGCAGTGCCCAATTCAATATTGAAGTGTAGACCATCTGTCATAGAAAAACGTTAGCGCTGTACGACAGTCTGTCCACTTAAGCGAATGCCTATTATTCGTTGGGTGGATCGCTCTGGCTATCGGTTTGACCGGGCAGGGACGCTGGACTTTCGTACATGTTGATGACCATATCAGTCATCAAGGTCGAAACGTAGCGCACGGTGCTGATGGCGCGTCCGTAATTGATATGCGTCGGGCCTAAAACGCCTACTGCGCCGCTAATCTGACCGGGGATACCGTAGCGGCTGAGTACCATACTGAGGTGGCTGAGTTCTTCCCAACGGTTTTCGCCAGCGATGACCACCTGCACGTTGTTCATCAATGGTGTGAGCATTTCGCTGAGGATGGTGTTGAGAAAAGCGCGCTCCTCGAATACACGTATTGCCTGCTGCGCGCCTTCACCGCTCTGAAACGCGCTGATGATCTCGCTCAAGCCGTCGCGGTAAATCAAGCGAATCTGCTGTGTATCGGCTTTTTCCATCGCGTCGGCGGCGAGGTCAGCGACTTCGCGTTCGAGCGCCAACATTTGAACGCCCTTCATGCGGACTTCGTTGGCAGTGAGGTTCAGGCATAGGCTGTTGATGCGTGTGGCGGTTTCGCTCAATATGGGCTGTGGCACAGACTCTGCGAGGTTTAACATATGCTGGTGAACCGTGCCGCCGTGCAAAACCAGTACCATCAGCACCAACCGACCTTGTATCGAGATCAGTTCGAGGTGTTTGAAGCGGCTGGTTTCGGCGACAGGCGGCGTGACAATCGAGGCGGTTTGCGAGGTGCGCGCTAACAGAGTCGCGGCAAGGCGCATCCATTGTTCGTTGGCGAGTGGAAGGGTTTGCAGCTTGTCCGAGATGCGCGTTTGCTCGGCGTCGCTGATGTCCTCGGCGTTAATCAGCCGTTTTACGAAATAGCGATAGCCGTCAGCCGTCGGAATTCGTCCGGCTGAGGTATGTGGCGCACTGATGTAGCCCAGTTCTTCGAGCGCGGCCATCTCATTGCGAACCGTCGCCGTGCTAAAGTCAAGATTAAAGACTTCAACCAGCAGTTTT
>JACMMD010000945.1 GCA_014379235.1 Anaerolineae bacterium | reverse complement strand
GTGAGCATACCGGTGCCCTCTATAAAATTCACTTAAGGAGGTAGCGTAAGGGCGCAGCCCTCGAACTCTGTTCGTACTGCGCCCTTACAGTGATCTTGCCTAGCACGAAACAGATCGAGCCTAGCTGAAAATGTCGTCTTCGGTCATGCCGAGGATTTCAAATTGCAGGCGAACCGGATCGAAGGCGCTGTCCTCAATCGGGACAATTGAAGACCAGCCATAGAAGTCTTCGCTGCCGATAGACTGTGCCCATTCTTCGGTTTCCGAGAAGGCCAGCAGCGCGTCAATAATTTCTTGGCGCGTTTCTTCGGGGAAGTCCGGGCCGAAGCTCATGGTGTCGTTGGGGATCGGCGCGCTGATACGCAGGATGCGAACTTGGTCGATGACATCCGGCGCGGTCTCGCGCAGGTTTTGACGCGCATCGAGAATCTGGATGTCGCCCACGTACAGGTTGCCGTCTTCACCGACGTAGCTTTCGTCGATAGACAGATCGTAAGGCTCTGGCAGGTCGCCAATGCCCCACGCTCCACCCGGCATCACGGGCGGGCTGTAGAAGGTTGTGCCGAAATCGACTTCGCCATCATAGACCGCTTGCACGGTTTGGTTATGGCCGCCTGTTTGGATGCCTTCACCGGGGGTAATACCTGCTGCGCCCATCTCAGCCGACGGGACGATGAAACCTGATGTCGAAGCGGCATCCGGGTAGCCCCATGTGCGGCCTTCGAGGTCAGCAAAGGTGTAAATGTCGCTGTCACGGGCAACGATGTAAGCCGCCCAGTAGACCGGCCAACCACGACGAACTGCCGCTGCACCAACTTCAACGCCGCAGCGATTGTTGGCGATAACATAGCCCGCCGCCGGAATGAAGCCAATCGAGTTATCGGGCGAAGCGCACATGGCTTCGACAGTCGCCGCGTATGAGGCGGGAACTGCCACTTCAAAGGTGAGGCCAGTCGCTTCGTTCAGCGCCGCAGCCATCACTTCGCCGCCGGACACGATGACCTGAGCTTCTACCGATGGTACAAAGTAAACTTGAATGGGATTTTCCGGCGTGCCGATTTCGCTCTGTGCCATAACGGCGGAGAACGAAAGCAAGCCGAGAACCACCAATGACACGAACGAGACAGAAAGGAATTTCTTAAACATCATACACTTCTTCCTCCGTGTGCAGTGCTTCGCGGACATTCAGTATAGCGAAAGCACCGTTAATCCACTTTAAAGGCACTGTGAAAAATACGTAGTCACCGTCGTAAGAACCATGACCATATCACGATGCGCTTCTTAATAAAGATTTTATTACCAATCAGAGAGAGGCGCAAATTCTCCACGCCTATATTCCAGCATAATCCTTTGTGAAAAATAGCCAACACTCTTAACACGGAACTCTGAGAAGCGTTAGCATAGGGCAGGTTATTGAAGATTGGATAGGGCAGAGGATAACGGCAGTGGATATTTTTCCGATAGTCATTCTGAATGGGCGTCCGGCGGCAGGTAAAAGCGAGGTGATCGACTTCTTGCGCGGTCTGCCGGATGATGTGCGGCGCGAACGCTTTCGTCTTGGATGCCTGCATGAACTCGATGATTTCCCAATGCTGTGGACGTGGTTCGAGGAAGATGACATGCTGGAAAAGCGCTTCAATAAGCCGCGTTTGCACAGTACGCCGGACGGCTATTTTCTGTACGAGGAGATGTGGCATCTGCTGATCGAGCGATTGAGCCTCGACTATGCCAAGCTGCTGCGCGATCAACCCAAAATTCACGAGACGAGTACCGCGTTAGTCGAGTTCTCACGCGGGACGGAACACGGCGGCTATAAAACGGCCTATTCGTATCTGAGTGATCGCATCTTGGAGCAAGCGGCATCTCTGTACATCGACGTGCCGTATGAAGAGTCGCTGCGGAAGAATCGGCGGCGCTTCAATCCCGATAAACCCGACAGTATTCTTGAACATGGACTGCCTGATTCGAAGTTGGAGCGCATGTACAAAGAGGTCGATTGGGAGACCTTTTCGGCGGGTGATACTGAGTATTTGCATGTGCGTGACTATCGTGTGCCTTATGCGGTGTTCGCCAACCATGATGACGTGACGACCACTCGCGGGCCGCTGTTTGAAGCGCGTCTTGAAGCTGCCTTGCAAACGCTGTGGCAGCGCTGGAGAAAACTTCATGCGGAGTGATGCTCGCATTTTGTTGTTTGCCCCAACTATCGCTATAATCACGCGGAAATTTAGTACGCTTTATTCGAAAAAGGGGGAGAGCAGTGCGTTTCGGCGTAAATTTGTGGACGTGGATTTCTCCGTTTACGACAGAAAAGATTGACTACATCGAGAAAGTTCGGCGCATGGGATACGATTGGGTCGAAATCCCCATCGAAGACCCTAGCTTGATCGACTTCGAGCGCGTTGGCGCGGTCATTCGGGATGCGGGCATGGGTGTCAGTACGTGTGCGGCGATGGGCCCGGATCGTGACTTGACGATTGACGACGCGACGATCAACCAGAGCGGCAAGGACTATCTCAAAGCCTGCATTGATGGAGCGGCGGGGCTTGGCAGCGGTATTGTGGCGGGGCCAGTGTATGCGACTGTCGGGCGTACATGGCAGTCTGAGGGCGATCAGCGCCGCCGTGAACTCGAACGCTGCGCTGGAAACCTGCGTGAGGTGGCTGCCTACGCTCACGATAAGGGCGTGACGTTGGCGCTTGAGGCGCTCAATCGTTTCGAAACCAGCTTCATCAACACCACCGAGCAAGCGCTGGAACTGGTCGGCGTGGTGGACAGCCCCGCACTGCAACTCATGGCCGATACCTTCCATATGAACATCGAAGAGAAGCACATCGGCCCAGCTATGCAACAGATGGGCACGCGCCTTGTGCATATTCATGCTAACGAGAATGATCGCGGCATTCCCGGTTCGGGACATGTCGATTGGGCGGGCGTGGCGGCGGCCATCAAGGCGCTCAATTACGATGGGCCGTTGGTGATTGAATCGTTCAGCACCGAAGTTAAGACCATCGCAAGGGCGGCGGCTATCTGGCGTCCGCCTGCGCCGAGCCAGGACGAACTGGCCGAGAAGGGTCTGGTGTTTTTGAAGCAGTTGGTGCGTTAGACATTAGGCATGGTAGGGGCGCAGCATGCTGCGCCCCTACACAAGCGGTTTATCTATTTGAAGGGCTTAGGAGATTAGATTATGGCAAGACCAGTGACGCTTTTTACCGGACAATGGGCCGACCTGCCGCTCGAAAAGCTGGCGGAGATGGTCTCGGAATGGGGTTACGACGGCCTTGAACTGGCGTGTTGGGGCGATCATTTCGAGATTGATAAGGCGCTGTCAGATGACGGCTATATCCAGAGCCGCAAAGACATCCTCGAAGAATACGGCCTGCAATGCTTCGCTATCAGTAACCATCTCGTCGGTCAATGTATATCTGAGGCAATCATCGATGACCGCCACAAGTCCATTTTGCCAAGCCGCTTGTGGGGCGATGGCAAGGCTGAGGGCGTCAAGCAGCGCTGCGCCGATGAAATGAAAAATGCGGCGCGGGCAGCACAGAAGATGGGCGTGAAGGTGGTCAACGGT
>JACMMD010000944.1 GCA_014379235.1 Anaerolineae bacterium | reverse complement strand
GGTCGAAAGCGAACTGCAATCGCTCGGCAAGACCTCAGTGCTGCGCTATTTGAACGGACAGCTACCGGAGCGGTTGTCACGAGCAATGTGCATCGAAGCAGGCGTAGAAGGCAATACGCCTGCTAATCAGATTTCGCGGGAACAGCGTAAATCGTTGGCGAGAGTCTTAACCCAGTTGATGGTACCAGTCACAGGTAATCGTGGCTACACCTATGCGGAAGTCACCGCCGGAGGGATACCACTCAACGACATACATCTCAACACGATGGAGTCGCGGCTTTGCCCTGAACTGTATCTATGTGGTGAGATTTGCGATGTGGATGGGCAAATTGGCGGGTTCAATTTTCAATGGGCGTGGTCGAGTGGTTATTTGGCCGGAAGTTCAGTGTGATGGAGTTCGTACAATATGCATGAAGTTCGAGCAAAATGTAAACGATTGCTTCCCGTAAAAGTTCAAGGTCTTTGTTAACTCTTGACACAAAATGCTTGACAAGTGCTTTAAGCGTTGTCATACTTTGGCCAAAGATTGGGAGCGCTCTCATAGTTTAAGTGGTTTATGAGCCTTAATTTAGAAGATATTGCAAAAATTTCAGGTGTGTCACGTTCGACGGTTTCGCGGGTGATTAATGGGCACCCCGCCGTCAGCGAACGGACGCGCAAAAAAGTTTTGCAGGTGATTCAAGAGCAGAACTTTCGCCCGAACCTTGCGGCGCGCGCTCTTGTCACCCATCAAACACGCACGTTAAGCCTCGTCATTCCACAAGCAATTGCCTATGCGTTCACCGATCCTTACTTTCCAACGCTCATTCAGGGTGTCACCGCCAAGGCGAATGAGTTTGACTATGCCGTGATGCTGTGGGTTGGTAGCGGCGATGAAGAAGATCGCTTCGCCGAACGTGTTATGAACAATAGTCTGTTCGATGGGGTGCTGATTGCGTCTGCCGTAAGCGACGATTTGCTCATTCCAAGACTGGCAAAAGCGGGCTTTCCACTCGTCATCATCGGCCCGCCCCCGCAAGAAGGACTCAATTACATCGATGTCGATAACCAACGTGGCGCTCAAGTAGCGGTTTCGCATCTGATCCGGCTCGGTTGGCGGCGCATTGGCACAATCGCTGGCCCGCAGAATATGGGTGCAGCGAGAGCGCGTTTGGAAGGCTATCGTTTGGCGATGGAACGGGCGGGGCGTCCGGTAGATGAAACGCTGATTGTGTACGGCAGCTTTGATGAAGCATCCGGTTATCTAAAAATGAGAGCGCTCCTACAACGCAAAGTTGATGCGGTTTTTGTAGCGAGTGACGCAATGGCACACGGCGCACTGCGCGCTATTCATGAACATGGGCTGCGAATTCCAGAAGATATCGCGGTGGTTGGTTTTGATGACCTGCCGATGTCCGCATCAACGACACCTGCACTAACCACCGTGCGCCAGCCCATTCAAGACCTCGGTTCGATGGCGACTCAAGTGCTGATCGATTTGATAAACGGCGCGGTTTCAGAACCCTGTCATATGGTGCTAGGCGCGCAGTTGATCGTTCGGGACACTTGCGGCGCAACTGCATTGTGAGAAACGACCCTTAAAGGAGGTGATGTTCGGCAACCGTGATGAGGATGACTTGGAGTTACCATAAAGGTTATGAATGACCGTGTAAGGAGAAAAAGTCCGATGTCTAGAAAATTTACCCGCAATGTAATTTCGCTGTTTGTTTTAGTGGTGATTGCCAGCCTGAGCTTGGGCTTGGTCGCGGCGCAGGATGCTGTTCCGATGGGTGGCACCGTCGTTGTTGAGCAGGCGGGCCGCGGTCAATGGATCAGCAATTTCAACCCGTTCTTGTCAAGCGCGATTTCCGACGGAACGCGTCAAGTGATCTATGACCCAATGATCGTGTACGATCCGCTTGATGGCGGCGAACCGACATGGTGGCTGGGCACTGGCTATGAATATAGCGAAGACTTGCTGTCCATCACTTTCACCCTACGTGAAGGCGTCCGTTGGAGCGACGGCGAAGATATGACCGCCGACGATGTGAAGTTCACCTTTGACCTTGTTCAGGAATTCCCTGCGCTTGACCGCTTGGGTATTCTGGCTTTCCTCGAATCCACCGAAGTGGTTGACGATCTCACCGTTCAGTTCAACCTGACGGACATCTACTCGTTGGCGCACATTCTGGTCGGTCAGCAGCGCATTGTCCCCGAACACATCTGGTCGGAAGTTGAAGATCCGGTGTTGTTCACCAATGATGACCCGGTTGGTACGGGCCCCTTCACCGAAGTGACCGACTTCACCTCCGAAGTTTACCGCATTTGCCGTAACCCCTACTTCTTCATGGAAGGTCAGCCTTACGTGGACTGCCTCGAATACCCCGCTTTCACGGGTAACGATCCGTCCAATTTGGCGATCATCAATGGCGATATTGACTGGGGTGGCAACTTCATCCCCGACATCGACAACACTTTCGTGGCGCTCGATCCTGAACACCACCACCGCTGGTTTGTCGGTGTGAATCCTTGGGGCTTCTACGTCAACGCGACCAAGGCTCCGTTCGATGATGTCGAGTTCCGTCACGCTCTAGCGCTGGCCATCGACTACGAAGCCATCGCCGTGACTGCCGAGAATGGTTACATCGAGACCCCGCCCGAAGTCGCTACTGGCATTTGGCCCCTGTACCAAGACTGGGTGCCTCAGTCGGTTCTTGATAAGGTCGAGGAAATGGGTCTGGGTACGTTCAATGTTGAGCGCGCTTCCCAAATTCTTGAAGATGCTGGTTACGTTGATGCTGACGGTGACGGCTGGCGCGATATGACCGACGGTTCAGCATTGTCGTTCGACATTCAGATCGTCAATGGTTGGACGGACGTGGTTACTGCCGCTCAGATCATGAGCCAAGGCTTCCAAGATGCGGGTCTGAACGCCAGCGTGGTTACGCCCGATCAGACGACGTTCCAGGCGAACCTCCAGAATGCCGACTTCGACACCTCGCTCGGTTGGGCGATCTGGCGCGTGACCCCGTGGGACTACTACGACAACATCATGAACAGCACCCGCGTGAACGCCGATACCGGGTTCTCCACTGGTAACTTCCAGTCGCGTGTGTTCAGTGATGAAGCTGACGCCCTGCTGGATGCTTTCCTTCGCACGAGCGACCCCGAAGAACAACGTGAGATCATCGGCCAGCTTGCCGACATCTACGTCACGCAGGTCGTGTCTACGCCGATTGGTATTTTCCCGGCATGGTTCGAGTACAACACCACCCGCTTCGAGGGCTTCCCTAGTGAGGAAGACCCGTATGCGGTAGGCGCTCCTTGGCAAGAAGAAACTGCCCGTCTTGTGGCCGTCAACCTGCACTGCGTTGACGATACGAGCTGCGGCCAGTAATAAGTTAAGGTCTTGTAGGATTAGTGTAAGCCTGTAAGATCAGTGTAGAGGGGCTGGAAGGTTCTCTCAGAGACTCCAGCCCCTTTTCACAACTTAGAGCGCGCAAAGGATTTCGATCATGCAATTTCTCATTCGTCGCATCGGTTTCTACTTAGTGGCAGCGTTCATTGCAATTATTCTCAACTTCATGATCCCGCGTATGATGACGGGAGACCCGATCACGGCGTTGTTTGCCCGTTTTCAAGGGCGGTTAGACCCAAACGCGATTGAGGCGCTAAGGGAAACATTCGGTCTGGTTGATGCTCCGCTTCATGAGCAGTTCTTTACTTATCTTGGCAGCCTTTTTCAGGGCAATCTCGGCATTTCACTCACCGCGTTTCCTGCGCCGGTGACGGAAGTGATCGGCACAGGGCTGTGGTGGACACTGCGACTGGCTGGCATAGCCACCATCATTTCGTTTTTCCTCGGCACTTTGTTAGGTGTTTTTGCTGCGTGGCGTCGAGGACGTTTCGCGGATACCGTCATACTGCCCACGCTGAGTTTTATCGGCGCATTTCCATATTTCTGGGTGGCGATGTTGTGCGTCTATGGTCTGGCCTTTAAGTTTGGTTGGTTTCCACTCAGCCATGCCTACGATCTCAGCTTGCCTGTAGATTGGGGATCGGGGCCGTTCTTGTGGAGTGTGATTTATCACGCGGCCCTGCCGACTTTGACCATTGTCGTCACGGGTATTGGCGGTTGGATGCTGGCGATGCGAAACAACATGATCGGCGTGTTGTCCGAGGATTACATCGTGATGGCTCAGGCGAAAGGTCTTAGTGACCGCCGCGTGATGCTGACCTATGCTGCTCGAAACGCTATTTTGCCGAGCGTGACAGGCTTTGCGATGAGCTTAGGTTTTGCCATCGGCGGCGCACTGCTGACGGAAATTGTATTTTCTTATCCGGGCGTTGGCTTTTGGCTGCTGTCTGCCGTCAATGCTCGTGATTATCCGCTCATGCAGGGCATTTTCATGATTATCACGATGGCGGTCTTGCTGGCGAATTTCTTGGCGGATGTGGTCTATGTTTTGCTCGATCCCCGCGCGCGGTAAAGAAGATAGAATATGGAAAAGAAAAGAGGGTTTTAGTCATGGAGCAAAGTAAAGTCCCCGCCGGGCCAGCGACAGTCACCGCGCAGCGCAATGACCGGATGAAGCTGCCACGCATCGGTTTACCTGAATGGCTGCAAACTATTCTCAGCAATCGCAAAGCCGCCATCGGCTGTGGCATTCTTCTGTTCTTTACATTGATTGCTATTTTTGCCAACCAGATCGCACCGACCCGTAATGCTGCCCGAATCGTCGCCGCCGGAAGTCAAGCGCCAAACCCTGAATACGTGCTCGGCACATCGCGGCAGGGGCAAGATATCTTTGCCCAACTCATTCATGGCACACGTTTGTCGATGACGGTTGGCTTTCTCACTGGCACGATCATTATCTTAATTTCTATCGCTGTCGGTTTAACTGCGGGTTATATCGGCGGGTGGGTCGACGAAGTGTTTTCGTTAATAACAAACGTCTTTTTGATACTCCCGGGTCTGCCATTAATTATTGTCGTAGCGGGTTGGTTAGACCGACCCGGCCCCTATACGGTGGTACTGGTTTTGAGCTTCACCAGTTGGGCCTATGCCGCTCGTGTTCTAAGGTCTCAGGCGTTGACGTTGCGTAACAGTGAATTTGTGGCGGCGGCGCGTGTCGTTGGTGAACCCGCATGGCGCATTGTCATCTTTGAAATGCTGCCGAATATGACTTCGCTGGTGGTTTCGAGTTGGATTGGCGCGGTTCTGTACGCTATTCTGGCCGAAGCCGCGTTCGAGTTCATTGGCTTGGGCGACGCAAACGCG
>JACMMD010000943.1 GCA_014379235.1 Anaerolineae bacterium | reverse complement strand
GGTTACACGGCTTCAATCCCTGCTGGCTGAACGCCATGATTTGAATCAGTTTGCGACCATGAGCGCGAATGACCCGGCCAATATGCTGCCCTTCCTGCCTGTGGTGGCCGCTGGCCAGCCGATTCGGGCGCGTGTACAGTATGTCAGTACGGCGAACTTGAATGGCATTACCTACTTGACCGCCTTTCAGCAGGCCGCCGAACCGCTGACTCAGCGTGACTTCCTGTACACGTTTCAGGGTCTAAGCGCGGACGGCGCGACCTATGTGTCGGCGGTGTTCCGCGTCAGCCCGCAGTCAATCCCGGTGGAAGTGCCTGCGGATTTCAACTACGAGGAGTTCCTCGCAGAGCTTCCCGCATACGTTGACCAAACCACCACGCAGTTAGGCAGCGATGCACCGGAGGCTTTCACGCCGTCGCTCGATACCCTTGACACACTCTTCAACTCGTTTGCTACGCGGTAAGCGTAGTCCTACTCTGCTTCGTGGAGATCATCATGATAATCTCGCCCCGTCACTTCGCCCTACTAGCTATCCTCGTGATCGGCTGGTATCTAGGGCTAACGTACATACCACAATTCGTTGGCACATGCCTCGATGCAGACTGTGGTTTCAGCGCAGCAGAAATCGCCCTATCGATAGCGATGCCGCTCATGTTTTTCGTCGTACCAATCGCTGTAGAAATGGTCGTTTATCGCAAGCGGCTGCGAACAGCCATAAGCGATATTGGCTTGACACGCTTCAACTGGACAGGCATTCGCCTCGCTGCGATTTACCTGCTGCCGCTGCTGGTCTACTTTCCATTGATGTCGCTCATTACCAATAACCTATTAACGACGCAGCCGCGATGGGAATGGCTTTTCCTGAGCACACTATTAGTCAACGGCTTGGTCGAAGAAACCATGATGCGTGGTTTTGTGTTCCGGCACCTGCGCGAAGGCCGAAGCTTCTGGCGCGCAGCGGGCCTGTCTACGATCTATTTCGCAGGCTATCACATTCCGTTGATTTTCAGCGCAGGCTTGATGATCGGGGTCATCGGCATCGTGATCGCTATACCCATCGGCTTCGTGACCGCATATATCTACGAGCGTGGCAATAACACCATTTGGGGGCCGGCTTTGCTTCATGCAATCAATAACGGTCTTGTGTTTGTGTTTATGCTCTCGTCCGAATTGCAGCCTGTCGCGGCATCTCTATACATGCTCCTCGGCATCGCAGTCTCGACGGCCATGGTGGTACGGGCTTATCGAAGTCGCTACGGACGTTCAAACGAAGCGACCATGCAGCAGCTTGTGGTGAAGCCATCATGAATATACTTTCAATCGTACTAGTGGTAGGCGTTGGGCTGCTCGTCGCCGGAGCAGCCTATCAAATCTGGGCTGCTCAACGGGATAAGGAGCGTTTTCCCGCACGCGGTCAAATGGTCGCCGTCGGTGGGCATCGACTGCATCTCGTCGTCATGGGCGAAAACGGCGGCACGACCCCAACTGTCATTCTCGAAGCGGGCATGGCATCGATTTCCTCGAACTGGGGCTGGGTACAGCGCAAACTCGCCCAAACGACGCGGGTCGTCGCTTATGATCGTGCGGGACTGGGATGGAGCGATGCTGGCACGAAACCACTCGACGCTGCCAAAAGCGCCCACGATCTGCACACGGCGCTGCAACACGCAGGCATCAACGGCCCCTATATCCTCGCCGGACATTCATACGGTGGATTGGTAGCGCGGATGTTTGCCGATATGTATGCTGATGAGGTAGTTGGTCTGGCGCTGGTGGATTCTTCTCACCCCGATCAATGGGCGCATATTCCGGCATCCAAAGAGGGTCAGACTGTCGCTTTCGGCAACCGGGTAACTGCGTTGCTGTCCCGTTTTGGCATCATGCGCCTCTTCCATCTTGAGGAGTCCTTCATTGCCGGACTGCCGCCGCTCGAATATGCGGAGATGAAAGCCTTTCTCGCTACCCCGACAGGTTGGGCAGTTGGCGCTGACGGCCTCGATGCGTGGCGTGATTATTCCCGACAGCAACTGAACGAAACGAGCAGCCTAGCCAATTTGCCATTAGTCGTCCTCAGTGTGACCGAGCAAGACCATTACGCCGCTGAACTGACCGAACTGCAAAATATGCTGCCTGCGCTATCCACCAATAGCCAGCACATCACCATCGAAGGCGCGACTCACTACACACTGGTCTCGCAGCAGATATACGCCGACATGGTTTCGGAAGCGATTCTACGCTTGGTCGAAGCAGCCCGCACAAGCACGGCGCTCGACCAATTGTAGAATCCACCTTCCCTTCGGTTGCGGCGAGTACATAGGGTGCGGCAGCGCAAGGCGCAGCATCCGCACATTCCATTTGAGCGGTAGCCATTTAGAAGGAGCACTATTCCGTAGCGCCAGTAGGGTTTAGTTGGATGTCTGAGAGGATGGAACTATAGTATTTTCGCACTTCGACTATAGTATAGGCGATTAAGAAGGTCGAAGAGGCAAGCGATGTTATCTCATTTTCCCCCTCAAACGACACCTTTTGTCGGGCGGACGCAGGAGTTGGCGGACATCAGCGCTCGGCTGGCAACCGCTAACTGCCGCTTACTGACTATCACGGGCGCAGGTGGCAGCGGCAAAACGCGCCTCGCCGTCGAAATCGCCCGGTTAGAAGCCCTTCGGTTTTCTCATGGCGCTGTTTTTGTCGGATTGCAGCCCCTCAGTAAGAGTGATCTACTGGTGACAACCATCGCGCACACGCTGGGCTTATCGTTCTATGGATCAGACGACCCGAAAACGCAGCTTTTCCGCCATCTTCACGAAAAATCACTCTTCCTTCTACTGGATAATTTTGAACATCTGCTGGATGGTGCAGCACTGGTGAGCGAGCTTCTCGCCCATAGCGTCGGCATCCGGGTGGTCGTCACCTCCCGCGAGGCGCTCAATTTGCAGGAGGAATGGCTTTATCCGCTCAAGGGGATGATAACTCCTCCCAGCATCTACTCGACTGCGCTGGAAGATTACGAAGCGGTTCAGCTTTTTCTCTATCATGCCCAGCGAATGCAGCCTAATTTCGATCTGGCTGATCAGCATCAAGCCGTGATTCGCATCTGCAAGATGGCGGAAGGGCTGCCGCTGGCGATTGAATTAGCTGCTTCATGGCTTAAAGGGCTGTCCGCTGCCCAGATTGCTACCGAAATGCAGCACAACCTCGACTTTTTAGCGACAACCGCACGCAACGTGGAGGAACGCCACCGCAGCATCCGTACCGTGTTCGAACAATCGTGGAAGCTGCTTTCAGAAGCCGAACGCCAGACCTTCGCCAGATTATCGGTCTTTCGCGGCGGGTTTGACCGCGAAGCCGCCCATGCCACCGCGAACGCTTCTCTGCTGCTTCTGGCAGGGTTGGTGGAAAAATCGCTTTTGCAAAGGCAGCCTTCTGGTCGCTATGAAATCCACGAACTCCTGCGTCAATTTGCTGAGGAAAAGCTGGCGGTTTTAGACGACACCCGGCAGGCACATTATTTACACACCCGCTACTATAACGTTTTCACACAAGAGCGCGAGATTGACCTTAAGGGGCGTCGCCAGATTGATGGCTTGGACGCTGTTGAACTGAACTTTGAGAATATTCACGTTGCTTGGGATTGGGCAGTTCAGGCACGGGATTACAGTACGCTGCATACGATGGTAGAAGGCTTGCTCTGGTTCGGCATTCTCCGCAGTCGCCAACACAATGTCAACGCGCTGTATGAACACGCACTGCAACAGGCTTCAGGCGACGGTTCCGACTATCTGAAAGCGCGCATTGTGGCACGACAGTGTCAGCTACTTCCATTTGAAGCTGCGCCGCCTATCCTCGCTGGCAGACTGGAGAACAGCCTGAACGTCGTCAAGCAGCTAGGCAGTGAATCGGAAGCGGCAATCTGCGAGGTGCTGCTGGGGCTATTCCTAGCTGGGGTCGAACAGAGCCATTTTGAGCGCGCTTTGGAACTCACTCAAGAAGCCTTGCTGTATTTTCAGCGCACGGATGATCGCTTTTATGTTGCACAGGCACTTCAAGCGGTTTCAATGGCTTACTATTATCAAGGTGATCGACAGCGCGCTATGCATATCGCACGCGAATGCGCGCAGATCCGGCGCGAGATTGGTGACCGATACGGCACGGCGCGAATTGTGCTGCTCATTGCTGCTGAAGCATATTCGATACCGGACTACGAGAAAGCGGAATTGTTCAACCGCGAAGTCCGCGACATTTGGTTTATGCTCAAGAGTTGGAGCGTCGTTGCATTTGTGAATGTCAATCTGGCGTACTTGGCGATCTTCCGTGGCGATTTTGAGGCTGCGAGAAACCTCAGCGATGAAGCGCTGACCATCGCAAAAGAGGTCAATATCGGCGATCACATTGCTTATGCACTAGCAATGAGTGGGGTGCTCGCCAGTCTGGATGAACGCTACGCGGACGCTTGGCAGATCTTGATGGAAGCGCAGACGTTAGCGATCCATACATCGTCAGTCGAAGCATTGGAATGGGGGCTGCCGCTCGCCGCCTGCGGGCTGCATGATTATGAAACCGCGCGTATTGCCAACTTGCGCGCACTTCAATATGCACACCGCCTGAATGCACCGGGACGTTACTTCTGGCATTTGCCTGCTACCTGTATTCTGCTGGCGCATGAAGGAAACACCGAGCGCGCGGCGGAGATATTAGGTTTTGTCTTCACGCATCCGGCAAGCGCACCTGCATGGATGGAACAATGGGGGCTGCTCACACGTCTGCGAAGTGATCTTGAGACAGCATTGGGAACAGCAGAATATCAAGCAGCATGGAAACGCGGCGAAACATTGGATCTAAAAGATGTAGTCGACCATATGCTGGAATGGCTGGCGGGGTCACAGGTTGAACCAGCGACACCGAAGAACCCGGCACTTGAGGAGCCACTTACCCCGCGCGAAATTGAAGTGCTGCATCTGTTGGCAGCCGGACTCACCAATCCGCAGATCGCCGAGCAATTGGTGATTGGAACTGGGACGGTCAAAACCCACACTCTGAATATCTACCGCAAGCTGGATGTCGCCAACCGGACGCAGGCGATCCTTCGGGCGCAGACGCTTGGTATTCTGGTGTAACCTCGAATCCCTCAGAAACATGGGGTTTTAGGTTATAGAGAATTCACCAAGCAGCGGTGAAGTGTACATTTTTCACGGAAAACAGGCTTGGTGTTTTGTGCGAATTTATTTTGTGGCCGCTCAATACCGTGCTAAATTTAAGTAACAACTCTACATGGGAGATACCCTATTGACTGAAGCGCGCCTCATGTTGATCGAGTCGGCTGTTCTTACCATGCCTATATTTCGCGTCGAAGTTACCAGACGAAACCTGAAACCCACCAAACAAAAACCTGATCGCTCTCAACTTTACTTTCTCAACGGCGACCTAAACGCCGAACAGGTCACCGCACTTGCCGCAACATTACTCGTCGATTCGGTAAGCGAAACCTTCGCCATCTACCAGATTGACCGCGAGGGACAGTTCCTCGATACAATTTATACGCCGCCCGATGCATTCTCAACTAGCCATTTTATAGATGTTGCGCTGCTCCCCGGCGTTACGGATTCAGTGGCCGAAAACATCGTCCACAGCGCGCACATGCTAGGGTTCGAAAGTTTGAAGCAGGCCGCTACTGGGCACTTCTATCGCTTTCACAAAGCCAACGACACTGATACGCTGACCGAAGCCGCAAGCAGCCTATTCAATCCGGTCAATCAGCGCGCCTCGATTGACCAGCCCATCGCGCCGCCCTTCGTGCCCGTGCAAGCCGTGGATAGCAGCGTGGACATCATCGCGCTTCGGGATGCCGACGACCCCGGACTGATGCAGATTAGCGCGCGGCGACGACTGGCGCTCGACCTTGCCGAGATGCAGGCGATACGCACCTATTTTCAGCAGGAAGACCGCGACCCTACTGATGCCGAACTTGAGATGATTGCTCAGACGTGGAGCGAACACTGCTTCCATAAAACATTCAAAGCGGCGATTGACTACAACGGCCCCCTTCCCGGCACAGCGCCCGATTCAGCGTCCGTGACTCAACACATCGACGGTCTGCTGAACACTTATATTCGCGCTGCAACCAACCGCATTGCCAAGCCATGGGTACGCTCGGCCTTTGTCGATAATGCAGGCATCATCGCCTTTGATAAGACCTATGATCTGGCGCTCAAAGTCGAGACGCACAATCACCCTTCGGCATTAGAACCTTTCGGTGGTGCGAACACTGGTGTTGGCGGCGTAGTGCGCGACGTGCTGGGTGTCAGTGCGCGCCCAATTGCCAACACCGATGTGCTGTGCTTCGGCCCGCCAGATACGCCCGACTCGGACATACCAGCGGGAGTTTTGCCGACGCGACGTATCGCCGAAGGGGTGATTCACGGCATTGAAGATTACGGCAACAAAATGGGCATTCCCACCGTCAACGGCGCTATTCATTATCACCCCGGCTACACGGCCAATCCGCTGGTTTTTTGCGGCTGTCTGGGACTGCTGCCACACGGCACACATCCAGTCGGCGCACACTGCGGCGATCTGATCGTCGTTATCGGCGGGCGCACCGGACGCGACGGGCTGCGCGGCGCGACCTTCTCCAGCATGGAGATGGACACGACCACAGGCGAGATCGCCGGAAGCTCCGTACAAATCGGCCACCCTATTAACGAGAAGCAGGTGCAAGAAGCCGTACTGCGCCTGCGTGACGAGCGCCTGTATCACGCGATTACCGACTGCGGCGCGGGCGGGTTATCGTCTGCTGTCGGCGAAATGGCCGCCGAGCTTGGCGGAAGTGTGCAGCTTGAAACTGTGCCGCTCAAATACGCAGGTCTGCGCCCGTGGGAAATCTGGTTGAGCGAGGCACAGGAACGCATGGTGCTGGCCGTGCCGCCGCAGTATTGGACGCGAGTGCAGGAAATTTGCGCTGGACAAAACGTCGAAGCCACCTGCATCGGTGAATTTCAGGACTCAGGGCGGCTGCTGCTGAATTATGAAGATGTGTTTGTCGGTAATCTCTCGGTGCGCTTTTTGCACGATGGACATCCCCGTCGACATCTGCAAGCAGAATGGAGCAAACCGGATTTTGCGGCCTTTACCGCGCCTACAGAAGATTTCGCTCAGACCTTGCTCGATTTGCTGGCACACCCGACCATCCGCAGCAAAGAAGAGACCATTCGCCGCTACGATCACGAAGTTCAAGGGGCGACAGCCGTCAAACCGCTAGTTGGTGAGGCTAATCACGGGCCGGCAGATGCGGCGGTACTTGTACCAATCGCTACTCAGACCGACGGTTCAGGACGAGCAGTAGCGCTCTCGAATGGGATTTGCCCGCAATACACCGAGTTCGACCCCTACGCGATGGCGTGGGCCGCTGTAGATGAGGCGATGCGTAACCTTGTCGCTGTAGGCGCTGACCCCGATCAGGTGGCGTTGGTGGATAACTTCTGCTGGGGCAATCCCAAACTGACGGATAGGCTCGGTACTCTGGTACGCTGTACTCAGGGTTGCTACGACGCGGCGCTGGCTTATAACGCGCCGTTCGTCTCCGGCAAGGACAGCCTGAATAACGAATATGCGGACGCTGATGGTCAGCGCCACGCCATTCCCGGTACCCTGCTGATCTCGGCTATGGCCATCGTTCCCGATGTCCAACGCACAGTTACTTCCGATCTGAAAAGCGCGGGCAATCTCCTGTATCTGGTTGGCGAAACCCGCGACGAATTTGGCGGCAGTCATTACAGCCTCGTTCACGGACTCAGCGGTGGAACTGTCCCGCAGCCTGTACCCGACGCGCTGACGACCATGCGCGCCCTTCACCGCAGCATCAGCGCGGGGCTGGTGCAGTCGTGCCATGATTGTTCCGAAGGTGGATTAGCGGTCACGCTGGCGGAAATGTGCATCGGCGGGCAGCTTGGCGCACAGATCGAACTCGCCCCAAACGGCGTTGATGCCGCCGCCCTGTTGTACGCGGAATCGCTGGCGCGCTTTGTAGTCGAGGTTCGCCCCGAAGACCGCGCCGCCTTCGAGACACAGCTTGCAGGCATACCCTTTACCGAACTCGGTAGCGTGTCTGACGATGAACGTTTGCAGATGATCGCCGCAAACGAAACCCTACTCGCGCTTGATGTTGCTGCGCTCGAAGCGGCATGGCGCGGCGAAACATCTGTGCCTATCGCAGCCACTATACCGCTCACTCAAACTGATACACTCTTACGCACCACTCGAACGGTACAGAACGGTATCAAGCGCGTCCTGATACTCCATGCCAACGGCTCAAATCGAGATTGGGACGCGGCGACAGCCTGCGAACTCGCAGGCGCGGAGAGTGAGATCGTCCACATCAATCAACTGCTGGCAGGCGAACGACAGCTAGCCGACTATCACATGCTGATTCTGCCGGGGGGTTTCTCGTATGGTGACGACCTCGGTGCGGGTAAGCTGTGGGCGCTCGACGTTGAACACAATCTGCACGACGCGATGAAGCGCTTCGTTGACGAAGGCCGTCCGGTGCTGGGTATCTGCAACGGCTTTCAAGCGCTGGTTAAATCGGGGCTGCTCCCCGGCGGCGAACGCAATGTCACCCTCACCTATAACGAATCGGCCCACTTCGAATGTCGATGGGTGTATTTGCAGCCCAACCTCAACAGCCCTAGCCTATTCACCGAAGGTTTAACCGAACCGATTTACTGCCCTGTCGCGCATGGTGAGGGGCGCATAGTCGCCGCTGATGACGCAGCGCTTGATGCCGTATTGTCGGATAACCTCGCGGCGCTGACCTACATCAACGCGGATGGTTCGGCGGCGGATTATCCCGCCAACCCGAACGGGTCGCTGCGCGGGATCGCTGGCTTAAGCAACCGCGCCGGAAACGTTCTCGGATTGATGCCGCATCCTGAAAATCACATTTTCTCGTGGCAGCACCCCAACTGGCGGCGTGGTGAACGCGGCATGAACGGCCTACGTCTGTTCCAGAATGGCATTAAATATGCATGACAATTACCAGAGTCCGTTAAGCTGGCGCTATGGCTCTGATGAGATGCGCCACATCTGGTCGGAGAACCACAAGCGCCGTTTATGGAGGCAGTTTTGGGTCGCGCTGGCCGAGGCACAGCAAACGGCGGGCCTCGTGCGCGCCGATCAGGTGGCCGATCTACGCGCCCATATGGACGACATCGACCTCGAACGCGCTCACGAAATCGAAGCGGTTATTCATCATGACCTGATGGCCGAAATCCGCACTTACGCCGAACAGTGTCCGGTAGGCGGCGGCATCATCCATCTCGGTGCGACCAGCATGGACATCGAGGATAACGCCGACGTGCTGCGTATCCGGGAAGGGCTTGATCTGCTGCTGATGCGCTTGGGAGCGCTGCTGCTCACGCTGGCCGAACGCATGGAGCACGAAGCCGATCACGTTTGTATGGCGTTCACGCATCTTCAGCCAGCCGAGCCGACGACGGTTGGCTATCGACTGGCGGGCTATGGTCAGGATTTACTAGCCGATTTCCAGAACTTACAAGTGATCCGCGCCAACCTGCGCGGCAAAGGCCTCAAGGGCGCGGTAGGAACATCGGCGTCCTATGGGCAGCTTCTTGAGGGCACAGGCATGACATCGGCGCAGCTTGAAGCACAGGTGATAGATGCCCTACATTTGAATGCGTTCCCCATAGCCAACCAGACCGCCCCACGCCGTCAAGAGTGGGAGCTGGTCAACGGTCTGGCAGGTTTGGGCATGGTCATCTACCGCTTCGCCTTCGATTTGCGCCTGCTGCAATCGCCCGTTTTTGGCGAGTGGTCAGAACCGTTTGGCCAGCAGCAGGTCGGCTCGTCAGCGATGCCCTTCAAGCGCAACCCCATCAACGCTGAAAACCTCGACAGCCTTGCGCGTTACC
>JACMMD010000093.1 GCA_014379235.1 Anaerolineae bacterium | reverse complement strand
GGCAAGTCGGAAGTTCGGCGGCAGAGTCTTATCCACCGCGATCCACACTCGCGGCGCATTGACCAAAAACGCTTTCACCTGCCAGTAGAACTCGTCGTCCTGTTGGCGTCCGAGCAGCGTTTCCATGATGGCGTAGCGCCCCGGCAAGCCGTGCGTGTAGTAATCGAAGACAGGTTGCAGCGCCCAAACATGATCGGGGCGTTCGAGGACGATGGCATCATCCGCTTGAGCGCGCTCGGCTAACGTCGCCCGCAGTTCGCGCAGCGGTAGGTCAGTGAACGCGCCTTTGCGTGTATTGTCACCAAAGGCGGGGTCGAGACTGTTCCATACGCCCGCTGCCAGCCACAGAACGAGGATCAACGCCGCAATATTTATGCGACGTAGGGGCGCTTCGCGAAGCGCCCCTACTACAGCAAGTTGTTGGATTCCAACGCCGAACAGCAGCGCCAGCGCCGGCCACAATGCCAGCAGATAGCGCACTTCGGTCAAGATACGCAGCGCTTCGTTGACCAGCAGACCACCTACCAGCACGACGATCAGCCACAGCCACAACAGCCGAACGCTGCGCCCTTTCGCGCCAAGCGCGAAGGCCATCACGAACGCCAGCAGCGCCACGCTGCCATTGCCGAACGCCGCCACGAGTCCGGTCAGCACTTCGCCCGCGCTCAAGGCCCGCAGGCGGAAGGCATCGCCGGTTTGAGCATAATCGAGATCACGTAACGCCTGCCTGACCCATGGCAGAAACAGCACTCCGGCCATGACCGCCATGAAGGTTATCAGCCACCAGCGCCGCGTTTTAGCCACGAATAACAGGTGATACAGCCCCAGCGCGATGAACACCAGCGCCGCGAAAAAGTGGATATACAACAGCCCCGTCAACCCGATCAACAGCGCCGCATACGTGCGCCACGTCGGGCGTTCGATAGTGACTGCCCGCCAGTAAGCCCACACGCCGAACGCAACCACCAGCGTATACAGCGTGTAACCGCGCAGTTCGTGGAGATAGTTCACGAAATAGGCCGAGCCGCCCATCGCCACCGCCGCGCCAAGCGCCGCCACGTCGCCGCCTACCCATGTCGAGCGGAACAGATCGCGCCCCAAACGATAGGTGACAGCCACCGTCAGCAGCCCGAACAGCAGCGCCAACCAACGTCCTGCGAACGGCATCGAACCTGCGACAGCTTCCCAAGCGGCCAATGTCAAATGATAGGCGGGCGGCCATACGCTGGTATCGGCTACACGCTGCCAGATATCGAGCGGCGACAGCGGCCCGTAGTGTGCCGCGCCGGATTGGTACAGCGACCAATACTCATCGAACCAGATGGCGTCGGCGTTGATACTCCGCGCCCCTAAAGCCGCGATCAACAGCAGCAAGGGCACAAGCCACCACCAACCGCGAACGGGAAAGGCTGTTGATTTCAGGCGGGACACGCGAACCCCCGTTCATCGACGGCATCTTCATGGCGGTAGAGCAGCAAATGTAGTTCGGGATAATCGACCACCATTCCGCAGAGTGTGTAATTCGCGTCTGCTAACGCCTGCTCAAACGCGGTCCGGTAGGGCGCTTCGGGCAAACGCGGCGCGATGGTCAGCCACACGTAAGGCGCGTTGGCCAGAATGCTGGCCGCTTGCTGCTGGTAGTCGTTCGAGTCGGGATCGAGGTCAAGATCAATAAGCATCGAGCGCGGTGCGAGTTCCGCCGTGTAATACTCCATCACTCGCTCAATAAATTGATGCGGCGGCGCGACATCGAACACGGCGACATCTTCCGGGCGCGCCTGCTGCGACAGCGTATTCAAAACGCTGCGAAGCCCCATTCCTGAAATATAGTTATTGTTGATGATCGGATCGGCGCGCACGAAACCCAGAATCACCCACGCAGTCACCAACCCGACAGCCGCGAGTCGCCCGAACGAGGGTGTCTCAGCCAACCTTGCTAACCCGATTCCGGCCAGCACGGCGGCGGCTGGCCACAGCACCAAGATATAGCGGTAGCTGATGATGAATGGGCGCAGTGTGTTCACCGCGAGAAGCGTCAGGAAGGCAGCGACTGTCCAAAACAGCAAAAGTCGCAGCGCAGGCCGCCGCCATTGCAGCAGCGCGAACGCGCCAATCGGCAGCAGCAGCGGCCAACCTCGATTGGCAAAAATATGCGGCGTGACCGTCAGCACTTCAAGGCTGCCATAGGTCGCGCCTGTCCCCGAATCGCCAATCCGTGACCGCAGCGCCTCCATGCCTGTGATCAACCACGGCAAATATAAAACAAGAGCTACGCCGGTCAGCAGCCCAATCTGCCACCATTCTCGCCAGTGTCGCGGACGCTGCCACAGCAGTGTTAAGTGATACAACCCCAACGCCAGCAGCATAGCGAGGGACAAGTAATGCGTATATAAGGCGATAGCTAGGCTGAATATAAAGGCGAACTTTATCCAGACGTGAGCGCGCCCATGCATCATGCGAAAATAAGCCCATAGGCACACGACAGCGCACAGCGCCAGCAGTGAATACATCCGCAGTTCGTGAAGGTAGTATAGGAATAGATAGCTGCTGGCAAGCAGCAGCGCCGCCAAAACACCCGCCAATGGCGAGAGAGCATCGCGTCCCAGTCGATACGTCCACGCAATCGCCAGCAGACCGCATAACCACGCCAGCGCCCGCCCTGCGACATCCGACCAGCCGGCCAGTCCTCCCCAACCTGCTAACACCCACGAGAAACCCGGCGTATGTGATGGGTCGCCATTTTGAACCCGCGTCCAAATCTCCGCAGGCGAAAGCGGCCCGTAGTGAGCGCCGCCCGCCGTATAAATCGACGCATGTTCGTCATACCAAAGCGCATCGTAGCCTAAGTACAGCCCTGCGCGCCACGCAGCGAACAGCAAGATCGGCACGACGAGCAGCCACAGCCGCGACGCATTGGTGCGGTCTGAGGTCATCAGCTTGAGCATGAAATCCCTCGTTCACCGACAGCATTTTCGTGTCGATACAGCAGCAGTCGCATATCAGGATGATCGACCACCGTTCCACACAAGTGATAATCCAAATTGTCCAATGTATCCTCAAACACAGTCAGATAGGGCGCGGGTTCGAGGCCTGTGCTGAGTACCAACCATACGAACGGCGCGTCACTCAAGAAGGCTGCGGCTTGCTGTTGATAGCGGTACTCGTCTATCGTGACATCACCGGCATTTACTCGTCCTAATTCAAAGTCGATGATCGCGGAAGGTACATCGAGATTATGGGCAACCGTATAATGTGCCATTACGTTGTCGTTGAAGTCTACAGGCTTCGACCAATAGAACACCGCCGCGTCCTGCGCT
>JACMMD010000942.1 GCA_014379235.1 Anaerolineae bacterium | reverse complement strand
TCACGCTCGACCCCACCGATGAATCGCTCGTAACCTACTACATCCACGACGGCGATGTGACCGTTGAGCGCGACCCGCAGCTTGCGGGCAGCCTCACCTCGGATCACACGGTGGATAACCTGTTTCTTGGCCTGACCGATCTCTCGCCCGAAGGCGGCGATGTTCGCCCCGAACTGGCCACCGACTGGTCAGTGAGCGACGACGGCCTGACGTGGACGTTCAACATCCGCACGGACATCCCTTGGGTAAGCTGGAATCCTGAAACGGGCGAAGCGCGTGTCGAGCGCATGGTCACGGCAGACGACATCGTAACGGGCACACGCCGCGCCTGTAACGCCACGCTCGGCGGCAGCTACGGCCCTGTGACCGCAAGCTTTATCGCGGGCTGCTCGGAAGTTCTCGCTTCAGCAGAGCCGACGCAAGAACTGTTCGAGGGCGTCGGTGTGGCCGCTGTCGATGAAGACACGGTTGAGTTCACACTGACCGCGCCGACGGGCTTTTTCCCGGCGGTGGCCAGCCTGTGGACGCTGCGCCCCGTCCCCGGTGAACTCATCGAAGAGTTCGGCCCCTCGTGGATTGACGTGGGCAATGCGTGGTACAACGGCCCCTACCTGAACGAGAGCTATACGGCAGGCGTTGGCCGTACCATGATTCGCAACCCGTTCCTACCCGATGACCTGCGCGGTCCCGGCAATGCTGACCGTGTGGACATCGTGGTGATTAACGACAACAGCACGCTGCTGTCCCTGTATCTGAACGGTCAGGTCGATATGATCCGCGCTGGCGGGCTGCCAGACGGCGAAATACCCAGCCTGCTGGATAACGCCGATCTGGACGATGATCTGATTTTCATAACGGGCACGGGTATCGACTACCTGAGCTTCAATCATGGTAAGCCGCCGTTCGACGACGTTCACGTTCGCCGCGCATTCAGCGCCGCTATTGACCGCGAACAGATCATTAACGATGCCGCTGGTGGACTCGGCGCGCCAATGATTCACATTACGCCGCCGTCGATGCCCGCCGCGCCGCCCATTGACGAAATCGGTGTTGGCTTCAATCCCGAATGGGCTGTGGCTGAACTGGCACTGAGTCCCTATCCGGGCTGCGAAGGCTTCCCCGAAGTGTTCTCGGTATCACAGCCGGGACGCCGTTCGCGCTATGTCGAGTTCTTAGTGCAGCAGTGGTCAACCGTTCTCGGCTGCGACCCGGCGCTGTTCCGCAACGAGACCATTGAAGACTTCAGCAATATGATCCCGATCATCAGCATCCAGAACGACATGGAACTGCGTCCGCACTGGCATCCGATTGGCTGGGGGCCCGACTATCCCGACTCAAACAACTGGGTAGGCGACATCCTCTAGTGCGACATCGATAACGCTTTCACCTCGCGCCCATGCTCCGAAGTTGATGACTTGATCTCGGCGGCGCGTGAAGAAACCGATCCGGCTACCCGCGCTGAGATGTACGCCGAAATCGAGGATATGTTCTTCGGTGAAGAAGGCATCTTCCCGGCAGCGCCCATCCGCCTGTCCGCGACTTATGCCATGTACGCGCCGTACCTTGACGGCCCGATTGAAACGGACGGCCTCGTTGGCGGCGAACACTACGACTACTACACCATCGACGCCGACGCTCAAGCCGAAGTCCGCAACGGGTAAATAACATTCTGTGTAGGGGCACGGCATGCCGTGCCCCTACCAACCATAAATTATGAACCTCAAAAATTCGAGTATTTTGTACGGGCGACCCGGCACATCAATATCCAACATGAACTTAATTTCCGGGTCGCCCCTACGAATTTTGTGTTCTGCCTTTTGCATTTACTGACAACTGATTATCGATAACTGGAGACCGAATAATGCGCCTCGCTGGACGGGTAGACACACCCTACTTAAAAAGTAATGTGCTTCAAGGCAACCTTCCCGGCGACCCCAGCGAGCGAATGCTGCCTGTGTACCTGCCACCCGGCTATGACGACAATCCGAACAAGCGCTATCCGGTGATCTGTGTGCTGGCCGGTCATGGTGGCAGCGGGCCGCTGATGCTTGGCCCAGTAGCGTGGGGCGAGTCGTTTCCTGAACGCATTGACCGCTTGATAACCACAGGCAAAATGGGGCCGGTGATCGCGGTTCTGCCCGACTGCTGGACGATTTTCGGCGGCGCGCAGTACATCAATTCATCGGCGCTCGGACCCTATGAAGATTACCTGAACGACGAACTCATCCCTTACGTGGACAACACCTATCGCACCCTGCCAACCCGCGAACACCGCGCCATCACGGGCAAAAGCAGCGGCGGTTATGGCGCGATGGTACAGTCGATGCGCCACCCCGAACTGTGGAGCGCAGTCGCCTCGCACAGCGGCGATATTTATTTCGAGTTCGGCTACCTGCCCGATATGGCCAAGCTCCACGCCAACCTGATGCGCTTCGATGGGCTGGAAGGCTTCATCGAGCAGATTCCGACGATCAAGCCCAAAGGTCACGATCCGTTTTTCTCGGTATTGGGGATGCTCTGTTATGGCGCGGCCTTCGCCCCCAATCCTGACGCGCATCGCGGTTTCGATATGCCCATCGACATGGAAACGGGCGCGCTCGATTTGGACGTGTGGGCGCGCTGGCTGGAATGGGACCCCGTTCGCATGATTGACCGTGCCGAATACGTCGATGCGTGGCGTAAGATGAGCTACATCTATCTCGACTCCGGCTTGTGGGACGAATTGAACTTTCAAATCGGCACACGCATCATGTCCAACAAGCTCAAGGCATTGGGCTTGGTACATGATTTCGAGTTGTTCAACGATGGCCATATCAATGTGCCTTACCGCTACGATACATCCCTGCCGCGCTTAGAGGCCGCGATCCGAGAATCTTAGGATATTGTGATGGACGAGATGCATCTTTTAACCCCTCACCCTAAATCCCTCTCCTACAGGGGGCGAGGGACTTTTGCTCCCTTCTCCCCTTGTGGGGGAAGGGCCGGGG
>JACMMD010000941.1 GCA_014379235.1 Anaerolineae bacterium | reverse complement strand
GCGTTGGAAGAACTGCGGGCGTTAGGGATGCTCAAAGATGGCACGATGATTGGCGCGTCAATGGTACGGGCCAACCTCAAAGGCGCACGGCTCGGCGGGGCAAATTGGAGCAAAGCTGACCTGCTCGAAGCCAATCTGCAAGCTACCGACCTGTATCTCACGATCTTGCGCGGGGCACGATTGGCGGGCGCGGCCTTGCAAGACGCCGAAATGCTCTACGTCGATCTGGAAGATGCTGACCTGCGCGGCGCGAACCTACGCGGCTCGGACTTGCGCGAAGCCAATTTGCAAGGCGCGAAAATCGGTGAGACCAAGTTCGATGAAAACACCATGCTGCCAGACCGCAATCGCTGGTCTGCTGACACCGACATGGAGCGTTATACCAACCCTGAACATGCTAAGTTTTGGCGTTCTGACAATCCTCATTCGCCCGCGCACCCCAGTCCCCAGCGCGATGGGGAGCCTACTAATACGAATGACAAAACTTTGCCCCCTAATTAGTGGGGGAAATCCTCTTTAATAAAAGTCGATAATGGAATACAGCGTAATGCGTCATGCCTCACATGGCGCGCTGACGATTCGACTAACCAAAGGGGATTCAATCATGCTGACGGTGACGGACGTTAAACGACGCTGGCTGCGGGCACAGCGTTACTGGGACGATCATGAAGTGGCAATTCTGATTGTCGCCGCAGCCATCGGTATCGAACTGCTTGGAAACGTAATCGAACACGGCAGGCTCGATTTTCGCAATATTATTTCCGCTTATCATGCGAACATCAGTACCGAACTGCTAGGCGTTTTTTTCACGATGTTCATTATTAAGCACGAGTTTCGCAAACGCGATAACCGCCGTGTGCGCGAGGCCCATGTGCGTTCCGAACTCATCGAGCAAATGCGGAGCAGCAGTCACGGCATTCCCAACTGGGCTGCATTAGAACTCAGACAGGGCGGCTGGTTGGTGGATGGTTCGCTGCATGGCATCAATTTGCACGGCGGCAACCTCAACGGCGTCGATTTCGCCGAAGCCGATCTTCAATGCAGCGACCTCAGCGGTGCGAGTTTACAAGGCGCAAATTTCAAAGCGGCCCATCTGAGCGAAGTCAATTTCTGTGACGCAAACATCAGCGGTGCCAACCTGAGCAAGGCCAATCTACACGAGGCGAATTTAAGCGGCGCGAACTTGCAGGATGCCAATTTGGACAGCGCAAAGCTCAACGAGGCCAATCTCAGCGGCGCGGATATGCGCGGCGTGAACTTGCATAACGCCAGTTTACATTCGTGTAATCTCAGCAGCGCGGTATTGTCGGGCGTGGATTTGGCGAGCGGCAAGCTGCAAGCGACCATCTTGCACCATGCGGATTTACATGCGGCGAACTTACGCTCTGCCAACTTACAGCGCGCTGTGTTGAGCAGCGCGAACCTCGAAAACGCCAATTTGGAGCGCGCCAATCTGCAAGAGAGCGTCCTGTATCAGGCGAACTTGGGCAAGGCTACGATGACCAACGCAAACCTATTCAGCGCGACGCTGGAACGTGCTGACCTACGCGGCGCGAATCTTATGGGCGTGAACCTTGAAGGCGCGGGTCTGTTTGAGACACGCTTCGACGCCAGCACTATCCTACCCGACGGCGAAAAGTGGGCCATCGACATGGATTTGGCGCGCTTTACATCATCCAGTCATCCGCAGTTCTGGCGCTCGCTCGACTCGGCTTCTCCCGCCTATAAGAACGGTGGGTAACGGGCGTAGATTAATCAAATCATCATTCGATTTTCCGCCGCCAATCATGTAAAATACGGCGAAATTTATGGGATTGAGCAGGAGGGTTCACCTTTGCATGTCGTAACTTTTACTCGCAGCACGCCCGATACCGCCGCGAGAGTTGAAGTCGGCGCAAACGGCGCTGTCACATGGGGCGATGCAGCAACCGTCGTCAACCCTTGGGACGAATATTCGCTGGAAGAAGCCATCCTTCAGGCCAAGAACGGCGGCGGCAAAGCTACCGTCATCGCTATCGGCCCGAAGATGCACAGCGACGCGCTCAAGCACGGCCTCGCCATGGGGCTGAATGAAGCCGTGCGCGTATGGGATGATTCGCTCGAAGGCGCGGACAGCCTCGCCTTTGCAACCGCCGCAGCAGCAGCCGTGAACAAGCTCGGTGACGTTGACCTCGTGATCTTTGGCCGCGAAAGCGTCGATGTCGGCACCGATCAGCACATCTACCAGACGGCGCGTAAGCTCGGCTGGCCGATGTTGAGCTACGTCGGCAAAATCCTAGCCGTCGACTACAGCGCGAAAACCATCAAGGTCGAGCGTATGCTGGAACAGGGCAAACAGATCGTCACTAGCAAACTGCCCGCCGTTATCAGCGTGATTAAGGACATCAATGAGCCGCGCTACCCGTCGTTCATCGGTATTCGCAAAGCGGCGAAAGCTGACATTCCGGTGTGGTCGTTGGGTGATCTTGGTGTAACCGCACCGCCGACACGCACCAGAGTGAGCGCGTTTAAGAACCTGCCCAAGCGCGAAGGCGAAGTCGAGATGATTACGGGCGAAAGCGTCGAAGAACAGGTCGGCAAGCTGGTTGATCGGCTGATGGCGGAGAAGATTCTATGAGCGCCGTTTACGCATGGATTGAAACCTTCACGGGCGAACCCGTTCACGTCAGTTGGGAAGCGCTCGGCGCGGGCCGCGAACTGGCCAACACGCTCGGCGTTCCGCTAACGGCGCTGGTATTCGGTGAGAATGCCGCGCAAGTGGCCCAGCGTGCGGCGCAGTGCGGCGCGGATAATGTCATCGTGTCCGAAGATGCTACTCTCAACGACTTCCGCCTTGAACCCTACGCGGCGCTGCTGACCAAGCTGGTTCAAGATAATGCGCCTAAATTCGTTCTGGCAGTCGGTACGAGCCGCGCCCGCGAACTGTTGGCCGCTTCCGCCGCCGACACCGACTCCGGCCTGCTGACCGAAGTCAGCAGCATGGAGCTGCAAGGCGATGGGACGCTCCACGTCGAGCGTCCGGTTTACGCGGGCAAGCTGTTGAGCGAAGCCGCCAGCACAAGTGGCGATGGAACGCAGTTCGTGGCGCTGCGTGGACGCGCTTTCAAGGCGAATGAACCTAACGCCGCCGCCACAGCTAATATCACCACTGTTCAGGCGGTTTTGTCAGAAGATCAGATCGCTACTAAAGTCGAAAGTTTCGAGCAAGAAGCGGTTGGCGGTGTCAGCCTTGCCGACGCGGGGATTGTCGTATCCGGCGGGCGAGGCATGTCCAACAATCCCAAAGAGTCTCCAGCAGATGCGGGTGATGCTGCCGTATGGAAAGCCAAAGATGGCTTCGAGAACACCCTCGCGCCGTTGGCTAACGTACTCGGTGGAGCGGTGGGCGCAAGCCGCGCCGCAGTAGACGCGGGCTACATCCCCTACGCACACCAAGTCGGGCAAACGGGGCGCACCGTCAGCCCTGACCTATACATCGCGGTTGGCATCTCCGGCGCGATTCAGCATCAGGCGGGTATGCGCTCGTCGAAGGTCATCGTGGCCATCAACAAAGATGCCGATGCTCCGATCTTC
>JACMMD010000940.1 GCA_014379235.1 Anaerolineae bacterium | reverse complement strand
GCGGCCCATGTCAAAAACGAAAAAGATGAGTTTCGGACGGGCGCTTTGCTGGTCATCACGTACATTTCGGTTTCCTTTGTCTCGATAGACTGCGGCTGCGGTTGCAGCGGTAGCTGAGTTTGAAGTTGTGCGATCAAGCGGGCTTCGAGATCATCCTGAAACGTCTTATCGGCCTGCGGAACGGTGTTTGCCAGCATGTTTACCAGCGGGTCATTGCTCGGCTTGCCGCGTTCGAGCCGATCTTCAACCTGCTTGAGCAGGCGTTCATCGCCGCGCAATTTGTTATGGTTGTTATTATTCATCAACGACCCCTTCCTCTTGAAACTTGTGCTGCAAATCGTCTAATGCGCGGCAGAGATGGCTGGCGACGGTGCGCTCATCGAGATTCAGCATAACGGCGATGTCTTGATTTCGCAGCCCGCCGAAAAAGCGCAGCGTGACGATTTCACGGCGGCGCGGCGCAAGCGTACTGATGAGCGCTTGCAGTTGTGCGAAGCGTTCTTTTCGCACGAACGCTTCATCAGGCAGCAGATCAGCGCTGGCGATCTCCGGCAGCGTACCAAGCACCGCAGTGTCATAGCGACCATCGCCGCGATAGAACTCCGTCACCGTGTTGTAAGCGATGCGGAACACCCAAGCCGCGAACGAACCCTCGCCGCGATACTCGAAACGCTCCACCGAGCCGACGACCTTCGTGAAAATGTCTGAGGTCAGGTCTTCGGCGTCCTGTTTGGTCGAGACGCGATAGGCGACATAAGCGAACACACGCGGGAAGTAGTGGCGGTACAGCGCACGGAAGGCTTCGGGCCCATGCCGTACCTGAACCTCAACGATGAGCGCGTATTCCTCATCCGGCGATAATAGACTATGCAACAAGTGATCGTCTCCGCTAACCATCAGCGCACACTTCACCTATAGAAACGGTTTCGCGGGCGATTTACTGCATTTTCAGAAACGTGGCATTATAAGACAATAATCGCACAAGGCAGTTTTAGACGCGGAAGGGCGAGCGATGACTCAGAAAATCGCGGTAGCGGTTGTACATGGCATCGGCAAGCAGGCGGACAGCTTCTCGACGGAGATAACGGCGGAAATCACGAAGCGCTGTAAATTGGACTGCGGCGACGATATCGTCATTCGCCCCGTTCACTGGTCTCCGGTCATGCAGCGCGCTGAGGATGAACTGTGGGAGCAGATGAGTTCGGGTGGACGCATGGATTTCACCGGGTTGCGCCGCTTTCTGATCGACTTCGTAGCCGATGCGATTGCCTACCAGCCGACGCCGCATGACCGCGAAGCCTACGACGACATCCACAAGGTTTTCGCTCAAACGCTGCGTGATCTCGCGGAAGTCGCCGGCCCCAATGCGCCGCTGTGCATCATCTCGCACAGTCTCGGCACGATCATCAGCAGCAACTATATCTATGACCTGCAAGTTGACCCGCAGCGCCGGATTATCGCTTACGACGTGCGTCAGAGTATGGGCGATACACCGCTCGAACGGGGCGAAACACTGACTCTGCTGTACACGCTCGGCTCACCGATTGCCATGTGGAGCCTGCGCTATCATCACTTCGGGCGTCCGTTGCAGATGCCGCCACCGCACTTGGCCGATCATTACCCGCACTTGTATTCTGAGTGGGTGAACTTCTATGACCCCGACGACGCGATTGGTTTCCCGATCAAAACGCTGAACGATAATTATGGGCGCGTTGTGGCCGAAGATCGACAGGTGGATATTGGTAATCGTCTCGAAAGCTGGAATCCGCTCTCGCATCTTGGCTACTGGACGGATTCCGACGTGACCGACCCCATAGCGAAGGCATTGATTCGCACATGGAAGTCCGTGAATGCCTGATAAGCACAATATTGGGCTTGAGCGCGAAACGTCGCTTCACGCTGCGCTGAAACAGTGGTGTTCGCAGCCGGGAGACTGCTTCGAGGTGCGCCTCGACAGCGGCCATGTCGCGGATATTCTGTGCGCCGACAACCTGAGCATCATCGAAATCCAGACGCGCAGCTTTTCATCGCTCAAACGCAAGCTGGCCAAACTAGTAGAAGAACGTCCGGTGCTGCTGGTGCATCCGGTGGCGCAGACGCGCACTATCGTGCGGATTTCGGTGGATGGTGAAATCGTGTCACAGCGCAAATCGCCGAGGAAGGGCCGCGCCGAGCAGGTGTTCAAGGAACTGGTCAGCTTTCCGGCGCTAACGCTGCATCCGAATTTCGTGCTGGACGTGCTGCTAATTCACGAGGAGCAAATCTGGCGCGACGATGGCGAGGGTAGCTGGCGGCGCAAGGGTTGGAGCATCGCAGACCGCCGCCTCGTTGAAGTCGTCGAGCGCGTGACGCTGGCCACCGCCGCCGATTTTGCGCGCTTCCTGCCGTCGACATTGCCGGAAACCTTCACGGTGAAAGACCTCGCCACTGCCTCTAAGCTGCTGCGGCCTCTCGCCGGAAAAATGGCCTTCTGCCTGCGCGAGATGGACATCATCAACGTCGTCGGCAAGCAGGGTAAAGCATGGGTGTATTCACGATGTATATCCTGATTTTCGTCGTACTGCTCCTGACAAGAACGATAGATTTTCAAGCGGTTTATGCTGAGACTGTTGAGCATATCGACTCTTGTCCATCTCTAAATACCTCAGACGACGCTGCTTTCAGTGGCAAAATATTTTACTCGTTAAATCAAAGACTCAGCGGTGAACAAGGAGTATGGACAATTGATAACCG
Source organism: Anaerolineae bacterium (assembly GCA_014379235.1). GTDB lineage: Bacteria > Chloroflexota > Anaerolineae > Aggregatilineales > Phototrophicaceae > JACMMD01. Next base: position 4,376 of record JACMMD010000940.1, on the reverse strand, counting down.
CTTAGTGCCAGAGCCTATTGAGGAAGATATTTTTGCCGATACAAGCGTAATACTTCCACAAGAGAACCTCTTGGCATATGCGGATTTTCCTACTCCTGAAACGATTACCGTTTTGGACAACGATTCCTTTGTGAGACTTTCCGCATTAGCTGATTGGGGATTTCCGATGAGTTGGACGCTTAATCGGCAACTTGTCATAAACCATCGCTCGTCTGAAGAATCTGGGAATGGGTTTTCATTCATAACATTTGATCGTGAAGAATTCAGCATTCAACGTTTTACGAACTTCCCACAGGTATTGATTATGTCCAAACCTAACCCAACAACCCTTTCGTTTATGGTCAGCCCGATAGGAATACAGGTCGTTTACGATACGATTTCTAACCGGGAAGGGCAGAGAAGGCGGGGCATGGCACTTGTTGACATTGGGACTAAGGAGATCATCTGGCAAACTTACAATAATTTTGTGGACGCAATTGACGGGGCGATGTTAGTTGCATGGTCACCAGAGGGAAGTCAATTCGCTTATCCAAGAACCATTCCTGATACTTTGACGAATTGGGATGCATTCAGGACTGAAATTGTTCTGGTTGACCATCTAGGACAAGAACGTATAGCAACAAACTTTACTGATAACGGTGTTCACCGTACACAATGGGGATTGAGTTGGTCACCAGATGGCAACCAAATCGCGTTCTGGTTGACGGATGAACAACCGAGTGAGTTCAGTACAATCTCTAGCATAGAGGGAACACTAAACGTACTAAATCTTGACCAGAACACGGTTTACAATCTTTGCTTGCGAACCGATGATTTTCCTGCGTTAAGTTGGTCACCGGATAGCTCGACCCTTGCTTTTGCAGATCGTGATGCTGGCGACATATTACTTATCGATCTCAGTTTAGCAGAAATAAGCCAACTTAATTTAGGCACTCTTGAGGTATTAGGTTGGCTTGAGTAAACACCTATTTCAATCCACTGCGGGCGAAGCTCTTGATGAAGGGGTGTATCGTCGGCAAGCAGGGTCAGGGGTGGGTGTATTCACGATGAAATTTATTCGTCGGTTCATCCGCCAGTTTGACGCATTTGACTGCTGATTTAGATCAACCCGACGCTGCTAAAGATAGCCAGCCGATAGATTTCTCCCTTAGCGTATCGTATAGGATAGAGCCATGATTCCTGCTCGATGAGTGGAGTCGTGGGCCCATACGTACACAGCGTAATATGCCGCTGCTGAGATAAATCACGGAGGCTGTTCAGAACTTTGCGTAGAATGCTTCCGGTAAAGGGCGTATACATAAAGAAAATAGTGCCGTCGCTTAAATCGGCTTCTTGAGCATCCATGTTCCGAAACTCAACGTCTACAATCCCAAGTTTTTGGGCAGAGCATCGAGAGTAATGGATATAAGTGGGTTCATACTCGATACCGACAGCACAAGCATCGGTTAAAAGTGACACTATAATCGGCACACGACCAAGCCCTGATCCAAGATCATAGAAGCGATCTGCTTGTGTGAATGGTAGTTCATTAAGCATATCGAGGATGATGCGTCCCGGCGTCGGCTGTAGATAGAACATCTCTTTGCTGCGGCTGCGGGTTTCTGACGGTTCATAATCGATCTGAAATAAATGGCTGAGGAAGTCATCAAACAGATCATAGTCCGGCTGATCGGCAATCAATGTATCGGATACCGAACTCGCGTATTGATTAAAGAGCTGCTTTAACGCTGGAGATGCTAACCGTTGTGTACGAATATCGTGGATAAGGTTATCAATGGTCGCTTGAGCAATGGCCGTCAGTCGAGTATGGAGTCGCAGCGCCTCGTCTCTGATTGACCCTATTTCGCTGCTTCCATAGCTTTGATCGGCATGATCTAAAACGTGGAATTCAAGTGCATCAAGCGCTTCTAAGCATTCAAAGTATCCCGGTGTTTGAGCAGCCACGCACCGATACGCAATATCATTCACAATGCGGGTGAGTTCAGCGTGATCCATCAGGATGTTCCCGGTAGGCAGCATGTCTGCGCTCAACTGGTTCGGTTTGGAGAATCACCCGGCTCTCGAACGCGGTAAGAAAACACAGATGAGAAATAGGGTGACAGCATATGCGGAACTTCACATCGGGTAATGAAGTGCTAAAAAGGATTTGCAGTTTATCACAAATAATTCGTTTAGGGTAATTATCACAAACGAGGTTTTTCGTACCTTAAAGTCTGTGGGCGATGATACCTCATTTGTTCATTCTGATCGCCTTTCGTTTCTTTAATTACACTTTGAGATAGAGCGTCTCATCATAAACAGCCTACGATTCATAGTCCCGTCAAGCTGACGCAGCATCAACGCTCGGATGCTGATGCCGCGAGTACAGGTTTGATGTCGACGATTGGCGTTCCGTCAATGGCTTCGAGCGGTGCGACACATAGTTTCTGTTCTGCGATTTCGAGAACCGAAACGCGATGTAGCCCTATCGGGTTCGGACGATCCGGCGAACGGGTGGCGAACACACCTGTCAAAGGCCGATTGAGGTCGCCGCGTGGATGCACTTGCAGCACGTACCGCTGTGCGAGGTGAAACCACGTCAGTACGATGAGTTCGTCGCCAACCCTAATGCCCCCCAGTCCCGACGCTGCTGAAGGTGTGAGTTCCAGCCATGCATCCGGCGCGCCTTCATCACCTTGACGTGGCGCGTCCTCAAGGCGGATCAGCGTCGAGCGAATAAAGCCAATCGGTTCAATCGTATAACTCATCGGTTATCCCTGTTATTCAGACTGCCAGCGCTGAGGCGTCGGCTTGCCATCGACATAGATATTCATGAATGCGAACTCGATTGTCAATGTGAACTGGATATAGCGATCTGCCGGAACATATGAGGATGCATGGATGGCCTGCTCTCTGATGTCAGGATCATCGGTCAGGGTCGCACGACCTCGCACGTAAAACTCGCCGCTGCCGCCGCTCGAATCTTCAACAGAGCAGTGCAGCGTGTAACGGGGGTCGCGCTGCAAGTCTTTGCCTTTGGGCGAGGTCGGCTCCATGAATAAGAACAACTGCTCACCGATAATCGGCGTCACCGGATGCACACGCGGCCCCGGCCCTCCGTTGCCATCTTCGCGCAGTGTGCCGAGATAGGCGACGCCGCTGCGAAAGCGGGCTTCGCCAAATGCGGCTAATTCGGGAGCTTGCTGTGTGAATGCTTTCCAACTGGTCATAGTCAGTCCTTAAGTAGTTTGTGTAAACGACGCTGCAAATAGGCGTGGGCGGCATTGACCAACAGCGCCGCCCACGCCCTCGATATTATCTGACTTCAGCCACAGACTCGGACTGTCGTCGGGATTTGTAGTGTCCCGGAACTACCGTTCGTAAACTGACATTGAGGCGATTCCATGCGTTGATGGCAATAACCGTCATCGTCAGCGAGACGATTTCCTGTTCGCTAAAGTGCTGGCGAACCTGCTCGTAAACTTCATCGGGCACACCGTTTTCGCTGATGAGCGTCACGGCCTCTGCAAATGCCAGCGCCGCGCGTTCGCGTTCACTGTAGAACGAGGTTTCGTGCCACGCGCTCAGGCTGTAGAGGCGCTGTTCGGTTTCGCCGCTGGTACGCGCATCCTTGATGTGCATGTCGAGGCAGAAAGCGCAGCGGTTGATCTGCGAGGCGCGTACCTTCACGAGGTCGAGTAACGATTCTTCTAAGCCGCTGTTACCGCCGAGTCCGAGTATACCTTGAACGACATTCGAGTCGAGTTTGTTATAGGCAATTCGCGTTTGCATGTTCAGATTTCCTGTTGATTACCCGTTGCGATTGAGCATTTCGTCCAAGCGCCGACGCAAAAAAGCGCGTTCGGTGTTGTTATGGCAGAGGTCGAGCGCCCGCTCGTAGGCGTCGCTGGCGGCCTCACGCTGATTCGTCCGTCGCAGCAGATCGGCGCGGGCGGCGTGATAGGGATAATAGTCCTCGATACCCTCGATACGATGCAGCATCGCCAGACCAACCGACGGATTTTCCGCCATCGCTGTCGCCACCGCTCGATTGACCTCGACCACTGGCGAGGGCATCATGACCGCCAGCGTGTCGTAAAGCATTGCGATTTGCGTCCAATCGGTCTCGTCGGGCGTAGGTGCTTCGGCATGTAGCGCGCTGATGGCCGCCTGCACCTGATAAGGGCCCGGCGCGTACAGCAGCAGCGCCTCATCCAGAACCGCGATGCCTTCGTTGATTTTCGCCCGATCCCAGCTCGCCCGATCTTGATCGTCCAGCAGCACAAGATCGCCCGCCGCATCCAAGCGTGTCTCGCGGCGAGAATCGTGCAGCAGCATCAGCGCCAGCAACCCGTGTGACTCGGCACTTTCAGGCAGCAGGGCGTCCAACACCCGGC
>JACMMD010000939.1 GCA_014379235.1 Anaerolineae bacterium | reverse complement strand
TACATCAAAAGGACAGACGGTTTAAGGTCTGCAAATTCAATTGAGTCTCGCGGAAAATCCCCCAATTTTTAAGGGTTTTTTACTGGATTTAACAATCAGTTAATGATATAATAATATTCATTACTAAATACCATAACTACGACATGCAGGGAAACATCGCTCGGTTCTTAATATCACTGAGGTGAACCCATGTTGATTACACCATCCATTCTGTTCGTTCTATGCGGCGCTGCGCTGGTACTCTACAGCTCAGGGATAATGCGCCGCCTTAGCTCTGCTCACTTTCAAACGCTCATGCCCAACACCGAGTCAATCGTCGCGGACGCGGCCAATCTCGGCGGCGGTTGGCTGCTGCTGATTGTCGGGACGGTTTCGCTGCTGCTCGACGCGCCTCATGCGCTGTCGATAGCGGCCATTGGCTTAGTTGCCGTTGTCATCGGCAACATCATCGCCTTCCGCCACGATTAAACAATCCGTGTAACTTGTTCGGGCGACGCATGCGTCGCCCCTACGAGACTACATGTTCTTATTTGCCCCAATCCCGCGACAGCCAGCGATACAAAAAGCTATCCTCGACGCCCATCACCTTGCGTAAAAGCGGTTCGCCCAATGTTCGCGGTATGAACGGCAAGAGACGCGCCAGCCACACGCCATCAACACCTGCGCCATAACGCCAGCGTGGATTGTCGCTCTCAATGATGTCCAAAATCAGCCACGCCAAGATCGTCGGGTCTGCGCCGTGTTCGACGTTGTGACGTAAATAGCGGCTGAGACGTTCGCGCATTCCATCATAAACGGGCAGTTTGAGCGCTGCGGGCTGCGCGGCTTGGGCGATGCCGGTCTTGAAGAAGCCCGGCCCGACGAGCGATACGTCGATGTTGAACGCCTTGACCTCTTGTCGCAGCGCCATTGTGTAGCCTTCGAGCGCGTGTTTGCTGGCCGAGTAGTAGCCCTCTCCCGGTGTGCCGATTAGTCCGCCGAGCGAACTCACGTTGATGATCTGCCCGCCGCCGTGCTGTCGCATGATCGGCAGGGCAGCGTTGACCATACGCGCCACGCCGAAAAAGTTGGTCTCGAAAACGGCCCGCGCTTCGTCGATGCTCAGTTCTTCCAACGCGCCAAAGATGACGATTCCAGCGTTGTTCACCAGCACGTCGATGCGCCCGGCCTGTGATTGCACCGCTTCGACACACGCCCGCGCTGATTCGTCCGAGCGCACATCCAGTTCGAGCATGGTGAAGCCGTTTTGAAGCGCCAGTTCGCGGTGTTGATCGGGGCGGCGGCTTGTGCCGAACACGCTAAACCTACGCTGCGCCAACAGTTTAGCTGTCGCCAGTCCAAAGCCTACCGATGCTCCCGTCACTAACACTACCTGCTGGCCGCGCTGCGTCAAGTTGAGCCTTTTCGTTGGTGTCTATCTTGAAGTTACTCCTTTTTAAGAGAAGTACACAAAATGAAGCGGTGACCACTAACGATCCCGCCCGGGACGGGACCAGGTCGAGATCAGTCCTCAACTCACCGCTTTCTTCACGAGCGCGCTGATCTTTGCCTCTACGGTGGCGGTCAATTCCTTTAGCGCGAAGGCCACCGGCCACAAGTCGCCATCGTCGAGGTTCGCTGTGTCGTTGAAGCCGAGTGTCGCGTACCTCGTGCCGAACTTCTGCGCACTTTGGAAGAAGCAGACGATCTTGCCATCCCTGACATACGCGGGCATCCCGTACCAAGTTTTCGCCATAAGGTCTGGCGCACTGTCTTTGATGATCGCATGGAGCCGCGTGGCCATGGTGCGCTCTGGTTCCGGCATCTCGGCGATCTTTGCGAGCACGTCGCTTTCCCCTTCCGCCTTG
>JACMMD010000938.1 GCA_014379235.1 Anaerolineae bacterium | reverse complement strand
GTGAGTGTGCCTACGCTGGTAAATGTCGACTCGCCTGCGCCGGAAGTTAGCGGTTGGCGCTTGGTCGTGACAATCGAAAACGTCGAGCCGTTCAATGGCTCGAAGGCATCGCCGCTGTCGTCACCAACGGCGAGGATGTGATCTTGGCCCGGTGCATTTGACACCACCCAGCGGAATTCGGTTTCAACTATGTCACCGATCTGGCGTGTAATCATCTGAGGCACAGCATTTGGCTGCATCGGTGGCAGGCCCACATCGTTGATGACATCGCTCAACTTCAGTCCGCCGAGCAGCGTTACGCCCTTAAATAACTCAATCGGGCTAAACGTTCCGTTGAGCATATCACCTGTCACTGCTGCATTCGCTGGATCAAGCTGTACAGGTTTCAGGTTGACGGGGCCGTAGGTGCGCGATAAGCCGTCGATGTGGAAATCCGTCGCTGTTAGGCCGCCGGATTTTTGCGGGTCGACGGGTGCGGTGAAGTCTGACAACCGCCCGAAGACATCCGCCGCGCTGCCAAAACTGCCATCGGCAGCATCAAGATACTTGGTCTCATAGTGCATCATCGGCAGGCTGGCGTTGCCCGTCAAATGTTTCAGCGACGGGACACTGATCTCCGCCGACTCCATGACCGGAAAGAAGTTGGGCTGCTGCTGACTGTTCGGGTCTTCCGCATTGGCGGTGAACAGCATGGTCGCGGTTTCATAAGTCGTGTCGCCTGACTGCGTTGGCGCGGCGTAGGCGATTTTCTGCCCGCCGAAGCCCACATTGCGGCGGTTGGCGGCATCCATGTTGTACTTATCGATGACGGTTTGGGCCGCAACTCCCGGTGCGACGAAAACGAGCGGCATCGTAAAATCGACGGACTGTCCGGTTTCGAAATCGGTGGCGGTTAGGCTAAAGCGGAAATCCTCGTTAACACCGTCTTCTTGGCCGGGGACTTGAATCCAGAATGCCTGCTTCTCCGGCACAAGCACGCTTGGCGCTGCATTCGGGTTGGCAAGATCGGGCGTAACCAGCGTCTGGATGGTGACTTCACGAAACGGGCAGTGTCGGCGCTCAAAGGTTTTGCTGGGCTGCCGCACAATGACGAACATGCGGGTTCGCAAAAAGGCAGCTTTGCCTTCGTTATCAGGCCGATCTTGAATCTTGCGCTCGGTGACCGCCACCAACGCGGCAAGATGACCGAACGGGAATAAGTAGCCGACATTGACGACACGCACGAAATAGTCGCGCCCCATTACCGCCTGATGTACCCACTCAGCGAGAGTCAGTTGTGCATCTGGAATTTTAAACAGTGTGCCGGTTATCCCCGGCACAGTGAACGGCACATCCCAAGCACCATTCACGCGCAGCCACGCGCCGAGCGCGCTGAGGTAGAGCCGTCCGGCATTGATCGGTTTGCGCTTGTCGTCCGGCACCAGCGGGTCAGACGATAGACGCACAAGCTGAATGCGGTCAGCGGCGCTCAAAGACATGGTAAATGGGTCGATGGTTTGTGCGAAATCCCACGTCCACACTGCCCGTATACTGCGGTTAGTACCTCTGAGGCGTGTATGCCACAGCTCAGTTCTCAGGGACTCAGTATTCGTCGCCGGATTATAAGAATGCGTCCAATGCGATTCCGGGTTCGGAGAAATCACCAGCCGATAAGGGGCTTCAATCGCGGTGAAGTTTCCATCAAGCAGCGCTTTAGGGCTGACTGAAGGCAGCATCGTTTCTCGCACGACCTGATCGGATTGGTGACACACTCGCAAAAGATCGGCAAGGGTGTACGGAACTGGCAGCAGGCTGTCCGAAACGCGGAATACCAGCCTGCTTGGCTTGGCGATTCTTGACCGTGTGGGAATGACGGGCGCTTCATTGCCACTGCCGGTGTTATCGACGTTTTCATCGACTTCGTAAAACGTCTGCTCACCGATGCTTTGGGGTGGAAGGGTCACGATAATCAGTACATCGCCGGATTTTACGCGGCGTAAATGCGCGGGATTACCGGGCGTCGGGCGCATGAGTTCGAGGTTTACAAACTCAAAGTTGGCAACCAGCATATCATCGCGGCGGATAATACTCAGCTTAAAGTTATCCTTCAGAGGCATGCTCGATAAAACCATGATCCACCTCTAGCTTTGGTGATTTACCAACGGTGTTTATATTTAGTGTAATGG
>JACMMD010000937.1 GCA_014379235.1 Anaerolineae bacterium | reverse complement strand
GCTCACCTACCGCAAAACATCGGCGTGTATGCCAAAGCGGAATGGACGAATCCCGGCGGCAGCGTGAAAGACCGCGCTGCCTATAACATCATCCGTCAGGGCGAACTCGACGGCAAGCTGACTCACGGCAAAATCATCCTCGACAGCACCAGCGGCAACACGGGCATCGCTTACGCCATGATCGGCGCAAGCAAAGGCTATCGCGTCAAGCTGTTTCTGCCGCAGAACGCCAGCCCGGAGCGCACGGCTATCTTGCGCGCTTATGGCGTGGACATCGTTTTCACCGACCCGCTTGAAGGCTCGGATGGCGCGATCCGCGCAGTGCGTGAACTGGCCGCCGCCGAACCCGATAAGTATTTCTACGCCGACCAATACAACAACCCGGCCAATTGGCAGGCGCACTACAAAACCACTGGTGTCGAAATCTGGAAACAGACCGAAGGCGCGGTTACGCATTTCGTCGCCGGACTGGGCACGACAGGCACATTGACAGGCACAGGCAAGCGCCTGAAAGAATACAGCCACGACATTCAGATCGTCGCGCTGCAACCGGACTCGCCGTTTCATGGGCTGGAAGGCTTGAAGCACATCCCTACCGCGATCCGCCCCGGCATCTACGACGACACCGTGCCGGATCGCCAGATCGTCGCTAACACGGAAGATACTTACCGTATGGCGCGGCGTTTGGCGCGAGAAGAAGGCTATCTCGTGGGCATCAGCGCGGCGGCGGCGATGGTCGGCGCAATGCAAGTCGCCGACGAACTGGCCGCAGCGGGCGAATCCGGCGTCATCGTGACGCTGTTCCCTGATAACGCCTATAAATACCTGTCCGATAAGCTCTGGACTGCTGAATAAAAATTCAACCCCTCCCTAAATCCCTCCCCGCGAGCGGAGAGGGACTTTACTCCCCTTCCCTGCTTGCGGGGAAGGGGTCAAACAATTAACAGACGGACGCGCCCATTGGCTATAATGTGCGCGTTTTCATTTACACTCAGGAACAAAAAGATGGCACGTTTAGACGGTAAGGTCGCGCTGATTACGGGCGGCAATTCGGGCATCGGGCGCGGGACGGCGCTGCTGTTCGCGCAAGAAGGGGCGCAGGTGGTCATCGCGGCGCGTAACCTCGATAAAGGCGCGGCCACTGTTTCCGCCATCGAGCAAGCTGGCGGCAAGGCGATCTTTCTCCCCGCCGATTTGCGCGGTTGGGCAGAATGCGAAGCCGTCGCCACCGAAACCCTGCGTCAGTTCGGGCAGATAGACATGCTGTTCAACAACGCCGGAATCGTCACGCTTCGCACGGTGATGGATACGATGCCGGAGATGTGGGAAGACATCTGGGCGACCAATGTCAGCAGCGTTTTTTACATGAGCCGCGCCGTTTTGCCGTCGATGATCGAACGCGGCAGCGGCGTGATCGTCAACTGCGGCTCGGATTGGGGCATGGTGGGCGCACAAAATGCCGCCGCTTACTGCGCCAGTAAAGGTGCGGTCATCCAGCTCACGCGGGCGATGGCCCTCGATCACGGGCGGCAGGGTATCCGCGTCAACGCGATCTGCCCCGGCGATACGCTGGTCGAACGTTGGAGTGAAAGCGCGAAACTGGAAGCCAAAAGCGACGCTGATTTCGACGCTTATGTGGAACAATTGGGCGAAGCCTTTGCTCTAGGGCGCGTCGCGCATGTCGATGAAATAGCCCGCGCTGTACTGTTCCTTGCCTCTGACGATTCCAGCTACATGACCGGGCAAACACTGGTGGTCGATGGCGGCAACACGGCTGGCGGCACATCAGTAAGGTATACTTAAACTATGAAAATCCAACTGATTCGCAACGCGACCCTTTTGCTTGATTACGCAGGCACACATATTTTGATCGACCCTGACTTCGGCGTTAAAGAATCGCGCCCGTCGTTCACAGGTAAATCGCAAAATCCGATGGTCGATTTGCCGCTGTCGATTGAGCGCATTCTGGATGGTGTCGAACTGGTGATCGTCTCGCATTTGCATTCTGACCATTTCGACGAGGTGGCCCAAGAAAGCGTCCCCAAAACGCTGCCGCTTATCTGCCAGCCCGTGAACGAAGAGTTCATCCGCGACGAGGGTTTCGAGCAGGTCACGCCCCTAGCGGATACGATGGAATGGGGCAAATTCCGCATCACACGCACCGATGGCCATCACGGCTTAGGCGAAGTCGGTGAGATTATGAAGCCAGTCTCGGGTTTTGTCTTTCAAGCGGATGGTGAGCCGACGCTGTATTGGGCGGGCGATACCGTTAATTGCGACGAGGTTCGCGCTGCTATCGCCACCTTCAAACCGGATGTTATCGTAACGCATTCATGCGGGGCGAAGTGGCCCGATAAGGCTGATGTGCGTCACCTGATCGTCATGGATGCCGCGCAAACCATCGACATCTGCCGGCTGGCGGCCAAGAGCGTCATCGTTGCGACCCACATGGAAGCGCTCGACCATGCGACGGTCTCCCGCACTGATCTGCGCTCGGAAGCCAATGAAGCGGGGGTGAGCAAAACTCAGCTTCGTATCCCCTCGGACGGCGGTATCATCGAATTTCCGTAAATCAAAACGCCGCATCACGCGGCGCTGATATAAGCGTTTTGTAGGGGCGACACATGTGTCGCCCGATTAATGCAGAGACGCGGGTCTATTTACGTCAAATAGTCGCGTAGATGGCGGCTGCGGCGCGGATGACGCAGACGGCGCAGTGCGCGCCCTTCGATCTGGCGGATGCGCTCACGGGTGAGGCCGAACTTCTGCCCGACTTCTTCCAGCGTATAACTGCGCCCATTCTGCAAGCCGAAGCGCAGGCGTAAAATGCGGGCCTCTCGCGGGGTGAGCGTACTCAACACCTGTTCAATTTTCTGTTGCAACATTGCATCGTTGACGCTTTGCGCGGGGGTGGGCAGGCTGTCGTTCTCGATGAAGTTGCCGAGTTCGCTGTCCTCGTCCTCGCCTACCGGATGCTCAAGGCTCAAGGGCTGCCACGATACCCGCAGCATCCACTGAACTTTGCGTGTATCGATCTGCATTTCTTCGGCAAGTTCATCCACCGTCGGCTTGCGTCCGTATTCCTGCTCAAGCTGGCGCACCACGCGGTACAGTCGGCGGATGCGATCACTCATATGCACAGGGACGCGAATGGTACGCCCCTGATCGGCAATGGCGCGGGTGATTGTCTGACGTATCCACCACGTTGCATAGGTGCTAAAACGAAAGCCGCGTTGATAGTCGAACTTCTCGACGGCCTTCATCAGCCCCAGATTGCCCTCTTGAATCAGGTCGAGGAAGGGTACGCCCCGGCACATATACTTCTTGGCGATAGACACCACGAGGCGCGTATTGGCTTTGATAAGATGTTCGCGGGCATTGAGGCCATCTTGAATCAACAGCGTCCATTCGAGGCCGCGTGGGCTGTCCGGCTCTTCGCTCAAAAGCCGCTCCGCTTCTTGCCCGGATTCGAGGCGAATCGACAGGTTGACTTCCTCTTCGCCGTTCAACAGCGGTACGCGGGCCATCTCTTTGAGATACAGCCCAACTGTATCGCTAGAGGACATCAGCGCCATTTCGTAATCGCTGTCGTCATCGTCGCTGTCTTCGACTGTATAGTCTTCGTCAAATTCAATGGCAAGTTCGGCGTAGGCGTCTTCATCGGGTTCAGCATCCGCCATAGCGAGGAACATCTCTTCAAACTGGTCGACTTCGGGCGAGTCTCCCGCGTAGAAATCCAGCCCTGCAAGGTCAAGCTCTGCGTCGTAGCCATCGTAATCGGTCAAGGCGCTCTACCCCCAATAAGTCTTTAACGGCGAAAGTGGTTAGCGTCGTCCCGCAAACACGCCGTCCATCTGGGAGCGTCTACCAAGTCCGTTTCCCAATGGCTGCGTCGATTACTTCAAATTGGTACGTTAGTCTAGCAGTTCCTTCAGTTTTGCTAGACGTGGGTCAACCCGGTTGGCTTCACAATCGCAGGTCGCGTGATTGAGGTTGATGCCGCAGTCAGGGCACAAACCCGCACAGTCCGGGCGACACAATACACCTCTCGTATCAGCGATCAACACTTCGGCGCGGATAAGCGGCGCAAGGT
>JACMMD010000936.1 GCA_014379235.1 Anaerolineae bacterium | reverse complement strand
GAGCCTGCTGGACGCTCAGGCAGCAGGGCGCGAATGGTATCGCTATCGACCAGTGTGTGCTTCGCATCCTTTAGCCCCTCGGTCTCTGGCGGAATGCCGATGGTGGCGACTACGAGATCACCGACGCTTTCGACGGCATCCGGCGCGAATAGTCCCGGTTTGGCGGCGATGAAAGTCACGGTTTCAGCGGCGGGGATGGTGTTCTTGTCGATTTCGCCTGTGTCGTTGTCAAGGCCGCTGGGGCAGTCTACCGCGATGATGTAAGGGCGGGCGGCTTGGCGCGTGGGTTCGGGCTGAGTAGGGATGATGATGCGCCCATGTTCTTCTTCCGGTGCTTCGTTATCTGCCACCGCTGCCTGAACTGCGCGCACGACTTTAGCAGCGTCACCTTTGAACGGCGGCTTGAAACCGATGCCGAACAGCGCATCAATGACGACGTGGGCGCTGGTGACGAGGTTGTGCAGCACTCGGTAGCGCTGATCGTCGGCGGCATAGGCGAGAAACAAGCCTGCTTCCTGTACCGCTTTGAAGTTAGGGTCGTCATCGGTGCGAGCTTCAAGCAGGTAGAAGCGCACCTGCGCTTTGCTTTCCTGCGCGATGAAGCGGCCAGCGACCAGTCCATCGCCACCGTTGTTGCCTTTGCCGACGAGTACGGTCACACGGGCACTGGCGATGTTAGAAAGCCGCGCTAAGGCACGTTCAGCGACGGCGCGTCCGGCGTTTTGCATCATCTGATTATAGGGCAAGCCTGCGGCATCAGCGGCGGCTTCGATCTGGCGCATGGTTTCGACAGAAACGACTTTTATCACGGGGTTCTCCGTTGTTTGGTTTCGATTAGCTTATTGTGGTCGCCATCATAGTAGCGTTCGGGGAAACAAAAATCCAGCAGGTTCGTCTTGCTGCTGGATTTAGATTAGCGTTTAGTATTTGTGTGGACTAGCGGTTGCGCTCGATCACCAGATAGGCGAGTTCGATGAGCGCGTCTTTCTCCGGCGAGTCGGTGATTACATCCAAGCCGTCGATGGCCATCTTGACCAACTGCTGCGCTTGCTCACGCGCTTCGTTGATGGCGTTGCCTTGCAGGGCCTTGCGTTTGATGGCCGCCACAGGGTCTTCGGGGTTTTGGCCGTTGGTTGCTGCGCCATTGGTATAGGTCGCGGCGAAACCTTTACCCTGTTCGAGGTCGATTCCGGCGGTTTTGCCGAGTGCTTCTTGATCGCCGATCAGGTCGAGAATGTCGTCGATGATCTGGAAGGCGAGTCCGACGTTGAAGCCAAACTGACTGAGAGCCTCGATTTCGAGCGGTTTGGCATGACCCAATTCCGCGCCCATGCGGGCCGCTGCGCTAAATAGAGCGGCAGTTTTGCGGGCGATGATTTGATAGTACACATCTTTCGTGAAGCGGTTTTCTTTTACGGCGGCGGCTTGCAGTGTTTCACCCTCGACCAGCGCGACAGTGGCCTCAGCAAGGATGATATTGAGGTCTTTGTGCGGGGCCATGAGTTCATAGACTTTGGTAAAGAGGAAATCGCCCGTCAGCAGAGCGAATGTGCGCCCCCAGAGTGCGTTCACGGAAGGGCGTCCACGCCTTACAACGCCATGATCGTTGATGTCGTCATGAACCACGCTGGCGGTATGCACCAGTTCGACTGCGGCGGCAACGGGAATGGGCAGTTCAAGGTCCGTACCGCCCACTGCCGCATAGGTCAGTAAGAGCATTCGCGGACGAACACGCTTACCGCCGGACTGAACGATATGGTGGCTGGCATCGCGTAGAACGGTTACGTCGCTATCAAGTGCTTCGCGCATGGCGGCTTCTACGCGCTCCATCGCCGCTTCAATTGGGGCGATAGTGTCGTGGGCGGGTGACAGCGGAGTGGTGTCACCGTCGG
>JACMMD010000935.1 GCA_014379235.1 Anaerolineae bacterium | reverse complement strand
TGAGAGACTATCAAAAGTGGCGCTCAACGTCCGGCGGAAGACAAAGTATAGTACCAGCGCCAGCAGCACATAACAGCCAACGTTGACAATCCAGCCCGCTGTTGGCCAGTCAATACCGGGAACAATGGTATGAGCGGCAATGACCAGCAGGTGATACAAAACATGCGGCACAGGCTCGAACATCGTGCCCGTTTCAGCCCACGTTTGGGCGCGCCGGATATGATTGGAGAAATCGGAGTTGGGTTTGTAGACATCTACGTAGCTCGGCGGCCCGAACAGCAGTACGCACAAGACGACCAGTAGGATGACCCACGGCAAATCGGTCTTGAATCGTTCAGATCGAGATTGAGCAGGGGTGATAACGCCTTGCATGAATTTACTTTCTTGAACGGTTCACTCGATGTGCAAGCGACTGGTATTATAGAGTCATCCGCCGCTAAAACGAACCAAGCCCGCATGACCGAAAGAGATTGCGCTCGTGAATAGCATCGCAGATAATGGGTCTTTTACCGGCAAATTCACGCGCAAAATCCGGCTCTACCTGAGGGGAAGCCATGCCCGATGTGAAACAAAAGTTGATTATACTTGGCAGCTATGCGTTTGCCGAAGAAATCTTTGATCTCGCAGAGGACATCGGCACGTTTGAAATCGTCGCCTTTGCGGAAAATTGGGATCGTTCGCGCTGTGAAACCACCCTATTGGGCCGCCCAATTATCTGGGTTGATGATCTGGCCACTTACGGTCAAGATTGCCTCGCAATCTGCTCCATCGGCTCGACACGCCGCGCCGCTTTTATACAGCAGGTCTCAGCATTCGGCATTGGCTTCGCTACCCTGCGCCACCCTTCCGCCCATGTGCTGAGTTCGGCGGTGATCGGTGATGGCTGCGTCCTGAGTATCAACACCATCGTCGCGTCACACGCCACGCTCGGCAGTCATGTCATCCTTAACCGCGCTGCGACGGTTGGCCATCACACAACCATTGAAATTATGTTACGATTTCTCCCGGTGCCAACGTCGCCGGACGAGTTATTATGGGTGATGCAACCTACGTCGGCATGGGGGCCAACGTGCTCGAAGACCTGACCATCGGCAGCAACAGTATCATCGGTGCTGGGTCAGTCGTCACCAAAGATGTACCCGACAACGTGCAGGTCATGGGCGTGCCTGCACGCATCACCAAAGAAAACGTACACGGTAAATAACGCCCGCATAAAGTTAAAGTCATGATGTCAGATACCTCAAAACTTATCATCAATCTTGCCCCAACCGGCATGATCCCGCGTAAAAGCGATAGTCCGCATGTGCCGGTCACGCCTGACGAAATTGCGGCGGATGCCAAACGCTGCGTCGAGGCCGGCGCGGCCATTGTGCATCTCCACGCCCGCGGCGCTGATGGGAAGCCGACTTATATCAAAGACCTGTAAGCCGAGATCATCGGCAAAGTGCGCGAAGCCTGCCCCGACGTGATCGTATGCGTGTCGTGCAGTGGGCGCGATTTCAAAGCCTTCGAACAGCGTTCGCAAGTGCTGGAACTCGAAGGCGACCTACGGCCAGAAATGGCCTCGCTCACACTCGGTTCGCTGAACTTCCCCACGCAGGCATCGGTCAACGACCCCGCGATGATTAAAGACCTCGCGCAGAAAATGGAAGAATTGAACGTCACGCCGGAATAGGAAGCGTTCGATCTGGGCATGATTGAATATGCCAAATATCTCATCGGGCGCGGCATTTTGAAGCAGCCGTATTACTGCAATATCTTGCTCGGTTCGCTGGGCACATTGGCCGCGACACCCTACAATCTGGTGTCTATTGTGAATGCGCTGCCGGAAGATACGACATGGGCGCGACGGGCATCGGGCGTTTCCAATTCCCGATCAATGCGCTGGCGATCACGATGGGCGGCAATGTGCGCGTCGGCATCGAGGACAGTCTGTACATGGACGCAGGCAAAACGCGCCTAGCCACCAACGTCGATATGGTGAAGCGCTTGGCGAATTTGGCCAACGCCTATGAGCGCGAAATCGCCACGCCTGCCGAAGCGCGGAAGATGATCGGCCTCAGGCCGCGAACTCAACCCGCCGCGTCGAAGCAGCTTTCCGCGTGACATACTCCCCACAGCTCAAGCTGGGGGCTTCTAACTTCAAACAAGACTGCGCGTCGTTTCACGGACACGGCTTACTGTCTCTCGGTTAGTCTGCGCCGATGCCCCGGCGCGCATGATGTTGATCGCTGCATTGTGGTCGCGGTCTAGGATAAGTCCGCAGGAGTCACAGTGAAACGTTCGCTCTCGCAGTTCCATCGCCTGAACGTGTCCACAGCACGAACATTTGCCTGTCGTGCGTTCCCATCGACTAATGACGCAGACTTCTTTACCGCGCACATTCGCAACGTGCTTGACGATGCTCATGAACTGGGTGAACGCAAGGTCACTCACTTTGCGACCCCACAAGCGTTTCATGCCGTCGATCTTCAAATCCTCAAAGCACAACACGTCGAAGGCAGCGCACAGGTCATGCGCCAGCTTGTAGTGAGCATCACGGCGTTTATCCGCCACCCGAATGTGTGTTCGGGCAATCAACTTGGCGGCTTTCTTGCGATTGTTCGTGCCATGCGGTTTCTTGTCCTTGCGCGACTGAATAACTCGCAGTCGGCGCAAAGCGTGGAGATGATACAAACCCGAGATGTACTGCTTCCCGTTATGGTCGGTGAGGAAGGTTTTCAAGCCGAAGTCGAAGCCCGCGATTTGACCCGTCGTGACTTGCTTCGGCATGTCGATTTCCTCAACCACGCTGAAAAGCAGCCACAATCTATGGGCTGCATCCCGTTTGATGGTGACGGTTTTCACCGTCCCGTGCATCTCGCGGTGCTTGACAAATTTGTAGACATAACGACCAATCTTGATCTGGTTGCCATCCAGCAGTTTGTAGCCCGCTTGCTTGAGCGTGAACGATTGGCGCTGGCGCATCTTTTTGTACTTGGGCGGACGCTTGGCAAGCTGTTTGAAAAAGCGTTGATAGCCGTCGTCCAAGCGTTCCAGCACATCCTGTACCGCTTGAGACCCAAGCTGTTTCCAATACGCATAGCGCTCAGTCTCGCGCCGCAGTTTGGCGACGTGTGCTTTGAGCTGACCCAGCGGGATGTAGTTTCCGGTCAGGCGGTAGTAGCGCTTTTGCAATGCCAAAGCATGATTGAAGACCGTACCCGCGATGTTGATTTGCCGATGCAAATGCTGATCGCGCTTATCGCAGCGATACAGGCGGTACTTGTAGGTTTTACGAACTTCGATAGAATGAACCATGCTCTGACACCTCATTTGTCGGAGGGTTGGTGGATGTGTCTGCATCGCGGCCAACAACTACATTTTACCCCATTTAAGTTCAAAAAGCAAC
>JACMMD010000934.1 GCA_014379235.1 Anaerolineae bacterium | reverse complement strand
CTGATGCTGATGTAGACTTCGACCAAATTACAACCTACCTGTATAGGTAGGTACGAAGTGATTGAATTCTCTCAAGAGATCATCATTGATACAAGCGATTCAAGTCGTTCTGTCGTGTATCTGTTGGTGCTTGGCGGTTGACTTCGAAGCAGGGAGTGACTTGTAAGGCGGGCGACCCAAGATTGTGCAGGGCAACGTTGGTGGTTGGAGCGGGGCGCCCCTACGCACATTAACCCCTCCCTAAATCCCTCCCCGAAGCGGAGAGGGACTTGTTAGGCGTGAACGCGGCCTGTGACTTGCTGCGCGATGTGGCGGCCATCGTCGGTGAGCAGCAGGTGACCGTTTGCACGCTCGATCCAACCGTGTCCGGCGGCGCGGCGCACGGCTGCGTCAGCGAAGGACTGCTGCCAGCGCAGCTCGTCGGTGAGGTGCGCGACGGAATTTTCGAGCGCGGCGTCGGCGCTAGATTCGTGACTGCTGAGATGCACGAGCAGCATTTCTACGGCGAAACGTTCACGGCGGCGGCGGCGTTCCAACTGGCGGGCGATGAGGCCACGCTGTGGCGCAAACACCAGCGTCAGCAGGAAGAACACGCCCGTCATGCTGGCAATCGTGCCGGAAATGCTAACGCTCTTATCGAAAATGGTCGCGGACACCCAATAGCCGCTGATGGCCGAGGCAATGGCAATGCCGACGCTGAATAAGAGCATGTGCGAGAGTTTGTCAGTCAAGAGATAGGCCGTGGCGGCGGGGGCTATCATCAGCGCGACCACCAGAATCGAGCCGACGTACTCGAACGACGCTACCGCCGTCACCGAAACCATGGTCATCAAGCCGTAGTGAATCAGCGCGGGCATGAAACCGAGCGCCGCCGCCAAGCCAGCGTCAAAGGTGGCCAGCTTCAACTCTTTGTAGAACAGCGCCAACAGCAGCAGTTCCAGCAGTAGAATCGCGGCCATCATCCACACACCGACGGGCAAATTGAGGCCCAGCAGTTCAGCGCGGTTGAGCGGCGCGAAGACGATTTCGCCGGAAAGCACCGCGTCGGTGTCGATATGCACGTTGCGGGCGAAGCGGCTTATCAAGACGATGGCGATGCTGAACAGCGCCGGGAAGACGAGGCCGATAGCGGCGTCTTCTTTGACGAGGCGTGTCCGCAGCAGCGTTTCCACCAGATAGACGGTCAAGACGCCGCTGGCCGCAGCACCGATAATCAGAAACGGGCTGCTAGTATCGGGCACGATGAAGAAGGCAAGGATGATACCGAGCAATACGCTGTGCGTGATGGCATCGGTCATCAGGGCCATGCGGCGCAGCACGAGAAATACTCCCGGCAGCGCGCAGGCCGCCGCCACTAACGCAGCGATCAGTTGAATTTCGAATGAGAGGTTGACGTTGAGGCCCATGTTAGATTGCCACCACTTTCGGGTTCGGCTGGCTGGCTGGGTTCGTGCCGTCAGCGCCGTTTAAGAGTTCGTGTACCTGCTGGACTCCGGCAGGGGTGAGCGCCCAAGAATCAGCGCCGATCTGCTGGACGAGGTTATCGTTGACTAGCTGGCGCAGGTTGTAGCGGGCATCGCGGCCCGGCATGGCGACCTGTAGGCTGGCCGTCGAATGGGGGTGAAGCGGGTCGCCGTGCTGCTGCGCCATGTGATAGAGCGCTTCCAAGGCCAGTGATGTACGCAGTTCGCGGCGGTTTTGCTGGCGGCGAACCCAATCCCAGACGAGGCCGCGATTGGGCGCGAACAGCAGGGAAACCACGACAATCACCGACATGCTTAAGACGATGAGCGGGCCGGTGGGTAGGCCGGCGTCGGCGCTGCTGATGAGCGCGCCACTTACGCCGGAAACTGCACCAAAGGTCGCTGAGATCAACACCATCACGCCGAGCTTATTCGTCCACTGGCGGGCGGCGGCGGCTGGCGCGACAACCATCGCGCTGACCAGCACCACGCCGACGGTTTGCAGCGCGACGACGATGGCAACGACAATGAGCGTTGTCAGGGTGATGTCGAGAAAGCGCACCGGAAAGCCCTGTGTCGCGGCGTAGTCAGGATCGAAGCTCAACAGCTTGAACTCTTTCCAGAAGAGCGCGACCAGAGCCAGCGCCGCTATGCCAACGATGGCCATGAGAAGCACTTCGTCGGTGGTGAGGGCTGCCGCACGTCCAAACAGGAATTTATCGAGGCCGCTCTGGCTGGCTGAACCCTGTCGCTGTACCCACGAAAGCAGTGTCAGCCCGAAGCCGAAGAACACGGCCAATACCGTGCCGAGAGCGCTATCCTGTTTGACGCGGGTTTGCGTGGTGATGACCATTACCAGCAGCGCGCCAAGCCAGCCCGCGATGATCGCACCGAGCATGAGCGGCAGCGTGGCTTTTTCGCCCGTAATGATGTAGGCGATGACCACGCCGGGAAGTGTGGCGTGGCTCATGGCATCACCGAGCAGGCTTTGTTTACGCAGCACGGTGTAACTGCTGAGTGTGCCGCTGATGATACCCAGAATGGCCGCGCCAAGCGCCACCGTGCGAATGGTGTAGTCGGTGAAAATCAGAGAGATGATGTCGCCAATGTTCATGATGGCTAGGCTTTCTCCGCCAGCAGTTCCATGCGCCCGCCATAGGTGCG
>JACMMD010000933.1 GCA_014379235.1 Anaerolineae bacterium | reverse complement strand
GAAGCGAATGGCGGCGATGTCGATGTCGTTGCAGCAGAAGCCGTGAGCGTAATCACCGTGCGGATCAACCAGAATTTAGCTGACGGCACGATTTCGCAAGAGCGGGCTGACATGATGTTGGAGCGCGTTGACGAAGCCGTCGAGCGTGGACTGAATTTTGTTCCCCGCGAAGGCGGACGCTTCCCGTTCATGCGGTTACGTGGAGTGCATCACATGTTGGCAGTGGCATCCGAATTGACAGGGTTGGATGAGGGCGAGGTTGTAGAGCAACTGGGCGCCGGTTCGACACTGACGGATGTGCTGACCGAAAACGGCACCAATATGAATGATTTCATCGACCAGATTATCGAGGATGCTGATGATCGCCTTGATGAGGCAGTCAGCAGCGGGCGTATCGACGAGGCGCGGGCCGCTGAAATACTCAATAACTTGCGTGCCGAACTTGAAGAGCATTTCATTCAGGGTGCGGCTGTAGAGATATAAGTTTAACTGATGGACATTGGTAGGGGGGAAGCATGCGTCGCTCCTACGTTATTTAGGAAAGCGCAAACAGCCGCACGGCATTGGCTGTCGTCGCTTCACTGATTTGCGCGGCGGTCAACCGTCGCAGAGAGGCGAGGCGCTCAACGATATGCGGGATGTAGGCTGGCTCGTTACGTTTGCCGCGATGCGGGACGGGTGTCAAGAATGGGCCATCCGTTTCTACCAACATGCGATCAAGCGGAACTGATGCTGCGGTGCGGCGCAGCAAATCAGCGTTTTTGTAGGTGATTGGCCCTGTGAAGCCAAGATAGAAGCCAGCCGCCAACGTGCGATCTGCGATGCTTTGCGGCGCTGAGAACGAGTGCAGGACACCGGGCCGTTCACGTAGAGCAGGCGGCAGATCGCGCACCCACGCCTCTAAAACACTCATCACGTCTTCGCTGGCTTCCCGATTATGGATAATCACCGGTAGTTCCAGTTTCGCGGCGAGTGCTAATTGGGCCTCGAAGGCACGAAACTGCTGCTCTTTGGGGCTGCTGTCGCGGTAATAGTCGAGGCCGATTTCACCAATGGCGACGACTTTGGGCTGACGCGCCAATTCCTCGATCCAAGTTAGATCATTTTCGGCAAACGACGATGTGCTGTTGGGATGGATACCCACCGCCGCATAGACTCCGGCGTATTGGCGCGTCAGTTCGAGCGCGGCGCGGCTGGTTTCCGCGTTGATGCCGGGATTGATAACTCGCGTCACGCCGACAGCAGCAGCACGAGTGATGATGTCGGCGCGGTCTGTGTCGTAGCTGTCGAAGTTCAGATGGCAGTGAGTGTCGATTAGTTGGGTAACGTCGGTCACAGGTTATGCTGCGCCTTGAGTGTGTTATAGTCCGCTTCGACCATCATTTGCACAAGTTGCTCGAACGAGACTTTTGGCTTCCAACCGAGCTTGGCGCGGGCTTTGCTGGCATCACCGATCAGCAGATCAACTTCGGCAGGGCGCATGAAACGCTCGTCTTGCTTGACGTAATCGTGCCAGTCTAAATCAACGCAGTTGAAGGCGATATTCACCAGCTTTTCAACGGTATGCGTTTCTCCGGTAGCAACCACGTAATCGTCGGCTTTTTCCTGTTGCAGCATCAGCCACATAGCCTCAACGTAATCTCCAGCGAAGCCCCAATCGCGCTGCGATTCAAGATTGCCGATGAGCAGTTCGCTTTTGAGTCCGAGTTTGATCGCGGCGGCGTGGTAGGTGACTTTGCGTGTGACGAATTCCAACCCGCGTCTACTTGATTCATGGTTGAACAGGATACCGCTGTTGGCGTGAAGGTCGTAGCTCTCGCGGTAGTTGACGGTAATCCAGTGGCCGTAAACCTTTGCAACCCCATAAGGGCTGCGTGGATAAAAGGATGTCGTTTCTTTCTGTGGGACTTCTTGCACCTTGCCGAACATCTCGCTGCTGGACGCCTGATAAAAACGTATGGCCGGGTTGACCGTGCGAATGGCATCCAACATGCGTGTAACGCCAAGCCCTGTCACATCACCTGTGAAAACGGGCTGCTGCCACGACGCAGGCACGAAGCTCTGCGCGGCGAGGTTGTAGACTTCCAGCGGGCGAAAATCACGCAGGGCGTTGGTAAGGCTGGTTTGATCTTGCATATCGCCGGAAACCAGCGTAATGCGATCTTGAATGTGCTGGATGCGTGAGAATGTTATGGTGCTGGTGCGGCGAACGAGGCCAAATACTTCATAGCCTTTTTCGAGTAGAAACTCTGCTAAATAAGAGCCATCTTGTCCGGTGATTCCGGTAATGAGTGCGCGTTTCTCGGTCATGCTTTTTTACGCTCGTGGGGCTGCAACGATGCAGCGCGGCCCAGCGTGCTGCTCCTTTCAAAATACGGTGCTGGCTCAGGCTGAGCCTGAGTGCTTGGCGCTTTGTTGGACGCGCTGGCGGCAATCGTTCAGCACATCAAGCAAAGTCTGTTCAAAACTGATAGTCGGCTTCCAGCCTGTCGCGTTCGTCAGACGTGTTGCGTCACCACGAACAACAGGCACATCAACTGGACGCAGGCGATCTGTATCCAACTGCATTCGAATAGTAACCGATGTATAACCGAGTAGAATGTTAAGAAGTTCCTGAATGCTGTGGGCCGTGCCGGATGCGACATTGTAAGCCTCGCCCGGTGTGCCCTGTTCCATGACGAGATGATAGGCGCGCACAATATCGCGCACATCGGTGAAGTCGCGCTGTGCCGTGAGGTTGCCCGTGCAGATGACAGGCTCCTGCAGACCGGCTTCGATGCTGGCGATTTGCAAGGCGAAATCCGTCGCTACGAAAACTCGGTTTTGTCCCGGCCCGATGTGGTTAAAAGGGCGGGCACGCATGACTTTAAGCTGGTGGCTCAAGTGGTATTGCAGCGCCAGCATATCCTGTGCGACCTTGCTTACGCTGTAGGGGTTGGCGGGGCGCATGGGTGTGTCTTCGGTCAGTGGCAGTTCTTCAGGGTGTACCGCGCCATAAATCTCCGCCGATGTCACCACCAACATTCGCGGCACGTTCGTGTCAGCGATTTTTTTGTCCTCAGACAGTGAGAGCGCTGCCAGAATCACATTTAACTCTGCACGGATATTGTTCTCAAGCGTTTCCCAAGGGTCAGTGAACGAGCGTGGGACAAACGCTTGCGCGGCGAGGTGATAGATGTGCTGCGGCTGTAGTTGCTGAATCAAATCGCGTACGACATCGGGATTTTTCAGGTCGATCTGGTGCAGTACATCGGGGCTGGCGGCAGAAGGCGCATCCAGTACCGTGCCATGAATTTCGGCATCCGGTGTGGCGGCGCGTAGATGCTGCGCCAAATGCTGACCGACGAAACCGCCGATGCCTGTAATCAATATTCGCAAGTCGCTACTCTTCCCACGCGAGACCTACTGCGCCCAAGCGCGAAGCGCATTATAGTCGATGCAAGCGCCCATGCTACTCCAAAGGTCTTGGATACTGCAAGACAAGACCACGCACTCGCGGCGTATTCGCTTCCTGAAATGCGATCACGTCGTAGTGTTGTCCAAGTTCGAGCGTCACATTAGCGATAGTGAGCGCCAGCAGATTTTGCTCAACGTCGATGATTTCCATATTGCGCGTACCAAATGGGATAACGATATTGCCGGAAGCGCTGCTACCTGAAACGTCGTCGATGATGGCCCGCGCTCCAAACGGGATGCTGCGTCGGAATGCAGGGAAATCGCTGCCTTCAGCCGTTGTCGGCACAATTAGCGAACCGGGAACAGGTGTGGGCACGTTGTTCCGAATCGGATCGACTTGAGACAGCATGAGGCCCAAACGAATCGCTTCTTCACTGAGGTTGACCAGCCGAATATGTGACCCCATCGCGTCGAAACGCAGGTCTTCATCCGATACAACTAGCAGACGCGGGTTCGTTCCATCGGGCATATAAGCAAAAACGCTGTAGGTGACTCCCGGTTGCACGTTGACTGGAGCGCTGGCCAGTGCCGTTGCAACGCCGGGGCTGCGGAGTTCGATCACATGCGCGCCTACTTCAACCGGAATCGCGGCAGTGCCCTGCCCGAAGTCATTGACGTTAGCCAAAACGCTGCCATCGACGGCAAAATCGACAGGCATTTCGGCAGACATGGCGTTGACGAATCGCAGTGCGGTAGGCGTGGTGGGAATCGCTGGCGTGGGCTGTGCTAGCGCGTTGATGTCGCCTAAGCTTTCATCAACGCCGACCTCTTCGGAGACGATCACCGGCGCATTGAACGCGCCCGTGATGAGATAGAGATAGCTCATGCCGGGTTCAAGCTGAACACCTTCGGCGGTTTCAACGAGACTCTCGTCGGCGGCAGTGGTGTAAAAATCGAAGCGTCCGGCGGTGATGTCCGCGAATCTTGGCCCTTGGCCGTAGTTGGCTTCGGGCAGTCCCGTAATCGGGCCGGCGGCTAATTCAAAGTTTACATAAGAGTGAGCGGGGAGTGTATTCAACGCGGCGATGCGCGATGCGTTACGGGCTGTCGGGTCTATGTCTTCTTCATAAGTGACGACTTGAAGATCGTCCGCAGGGCCGATAACAGCGGCCACGAAGTGATCATCGAGATTGGGGCGTATTTGCCCACTGAACAGTGGTTCTTCCGAGTTGGGGTCTGCGCCTGTTGCGTAGACCTCAAGCAGGTGTTGATCGGCAAGCGTTGGCAGGCGCGTCGTCATGGTGGCAAACGTGAGATTTTGGGCGATGCGTTCGCCATCGACAACAACATCAATCCCGCCGACAGCGCTTGAAGCATTGAGAATGCGTAGGCTGGCAGTACCGCCAACCGAAACGTCAAGGTTGGCCACCTGCGGCGCATTCTCTGACCCGACTAAGACAAGGGTGTAATTGTAACGTTCGCGTAGGTCAA
This sequence comes from Anaerolineae bacterium, assembly GCA_014379235.1. GTDB lineage: Bacteria > Chloroflexota > Anaerolineae > Aggregatilineales > Phototrophicaceae > JACMMD01. Next base: position 11,282 of record JACMMD010000933.1, on the reverse strand, counting down.
TCGGGTATTCAAGCAGAGTCGTTGCGCCAGACTGAAACGTGATATTGCCGCGGCCTGCGGGCAGGATGTCCGGCGGAGAAGCGGTGTCAAAGGGCGCGGCTTCGCTTACGGGCTGCCCATCATTGAGCATCCGAACTTCACCTGCGTCAGGTATCGCCTGAATCATCGCAACACGGCTTTCGCCTTGCCCAAGCGCTTCGGTCACTTCGGGGAAGATGCCGAGCTGCAGTTCGCCGTCTACCTGCGTCAGTACAAAAATCCACGAGTCGCCGCCTTGTAGCGAAATTGGGCTGGTGAGGATCGTGTCTGTGTCGGGGTTGCCGCGTGAGGGAACGACTCGCAGCGTGTACTCTCCTTCGCCGATGGATGTTCTACCCGTGCTGCGCGAAAAGTCGAGGTTGGTGCCGATCCCCAAAAGTTCCACGTAAACGTCCAGCGTGTCCAACTGAGCTGCGGCATGGACGACACGCACAAAGGCTTGCTCTTGGGGATCGCTGGAAATTGTGCGAGGGATGACGGCAAGCGTAGGCATCGGCCCGACAGTTGGCATTGGTGTGTTCGTCGGCTCGATAACGGGTGTGGGCGTAGGTGTCGCTGGTTGGCAGGCGGTGGCCCACAACAGCACAAGCATCAAGATGGCGACGCGGAAGATTGAGCGCATAAGTCTGTCCCCCCGATGAGAACCTGTCCTAAGACTGTGATTGTACTTTTGCATGGCGAAAAAGCCAGCAAAAAAGTCCTGCACGCCACATAGAACGCGGCCCGCAGGACTTTTGGATTGAGCAGTTGACTGCGAATTACTGCGCGACAGGTACTTCGCCAAGCACAAACGGCACGCCGTTGAATGTCAGCCGAACGTACTGGCTAGAAATCCAACCCGTTTGACTTTCGAACTCGACCTGAACCCATGTGCTGTCTTCCGTGCGTCCGCTCACAATGACCTGCGCTCCACTGGGGATCAGGGTCAGCGATTGAGCGTCCGAAGTCGGATTGCGGCGTAGATGCAGGTTCGCGCCCGCGTCGATCACAATCAGCGCGACGATTTCATCACGCAGCGGGTCTGCTGTCGGCAGAGCGGGAGCAGATGCGCCCGCAGTTGCTTCGCCGCGTGTAGTCGCTGGAACGTCAACAAGCGCGTTACGGGCATCGAGTTCTTGTAAGTTGGTAGTCACATCGTTGAAGGCGTAAGACAGGAACGACGTGTTCAACCAACCCGTGATCGAGCCACCTTCGGCGGGGCTGTAGCGCACAAAAACCCAACCGGGATCGGTGGCCGCGCCAGCAGGGGCTGGTGTGGGTGTGCCTACGCCCGTCCCGGCGACGAGGATGCCGACGAGTTCGGCAGTTGTGCCGATGGGCAGCAGCGCCAACGATTCCGCTTCGGGATCGGGCAGGCGGCGTAGATGCAGGTTGACGCCTACTTCAAGATTGGTAACTGTCACCGTGATGCGGTCTTGGCGTTCTTGCGGCGACGTTAGGTTCGTGCCGCTTGCTCCACCCGCTTGATTGATCGGTACAGTGGGTAGATCGGCGAGGCGCTGCGGATCGCCATCGGGTTGATTCACGTCCAGATAGAGCGCGTTCACCCACGCATCGACAGCGCCGCCGTCGGGCGTGCTGTAAGTGACGTTCAGCCACGTATCGGCGGGATTGAGATCGTCATCGGGTCCGAGCAGCCCCACAGGATCATCAAATGGCGTCGCGTTGGCAGGCGGATTTTGTCCTTCAGGGAAGGCCGCTTCACCGACGCGCCCGTTCACATTTAGCAATGCGCCTGATGGTGCAAGTCCCAGCGAGAGCGCGGCTGAGTTGGGATATTGGCGAAGATGCAAATTCGCGCCGGGGTCTAGTTCGATGCGCGCCGTCGGGCCGAGGTTCGCTTGAACGGGTGGCGCAATGGTGGCTGAGATCGGAGCGATAGTCGCTTCAGCAGGTACGACCTGTGCTTCGGGTGTCGCCGTAACGACGACGATTTGTACCGCAGGTGTGGGCGAGACATCAGCCAATGGGAGCGGTGTCAGTTGCGAGGTTGTAGCAACGGCTTCCGTAACCGCCGGGGCGACTGTGGCCTCAGCAGGTGTTTCCTCGACGGGCTGAATGACTTCACCCATCGGGGTTGCTGTTGCATCAGTTGTCGGCTCAACCACGACCACTTCCGGTGTGACTGCGGCCAAATCAGGAATGGCGGCCTCATCGGTTACTGCCGCTTCGTCTGTGACGATGACCTCTTCGGTAGCGGCGACATCCGGTACGGTTTCTTCGGTGGCTTGAGCGACTTCAACGCCACTTTCCGCGCCGGGAACGCTTGCAGTAGTCTGTATGATGCTAATCGGATCGAGCAGCAGCGCCAGCGCATTCGAGCCTTCACCGACTACGACAGCCGTATAGTAATTGCCGCCGTAAATCGTATCGTTCAGCGGCGTGACATTGCTGCCATCCGCGCCGATAGCGATCTGAGCCGCCGCGCCGGGTGGAAGCGTGGCATTTGTAGACTCACCAGCAGGCGCGGTATCTAGCAGCGACGTACCATCCGCTACCGATGCGCTAATTTCGGCGCTATCCGTCGTATTGATAATATTGAGAACGGCATCCTGAGGGCTAACCGCGCTGGTGTCATCCGTAAATGATGTCAGCGTGACTGCTTCACCTTCGCCGCTGAGGACGACAGTATAATGCACACCGCTTTCAATGCTCAAATCTAAGCTGCTGAAAACAGCTTCGGTAGCGGTGTCATAAGTCGTGATCTGATAGTCACCGATGGGAATAGCTTGATACTCGGAAGCACTGCCGAAGTCCAATGTGTCGAGGTAGGTTTCGTCGTTCAGATAGAAGTCGAACGAGGGGCCGTTGACCACACCATTCACTATACGCACATAGCCGCTGTCGACTTCGGGCATCGTCGGCGCTTCTAAAATACTGACGAGCGGCGAGTCTGCGCTGCCGTAGATCACCAGCGTGTAAGATGTGCCGCTGCCCAGCACAATTGGCCCGAGCGGTACGAGCGGGCTATCAACCGCATCACCCGATGCGACGACCACAAGCTCGTAGATGGACGATGGTACGTCGAGTGTGCCATAGGGTTGGTCGTACTGGAGTGCGGAGACTACCGGACGGCCATCTTGTAGCAAGACATCAATGCCCGGCCCGCCGTTAATGGTATGGGCGGCGGTGATGCGTCCCTTACCGATGGCCAACGGATTCAGATCGTCCTGAAAAATCAAGAAGGTGCCGGGGTCGCCCGTCGTCGCAATCAAGGTCTGCGCGGAGCCGGGATTCAACTCGAAATCTTGCTGCCAGAGCGGTGTCGTAGAACCCGCTTCGGACGCGCTGATCTGATGCGCTCCAGAGGGGATACGCACAAATTCAGTCGCCTCGCCGTATTCAAGGTTGGTGATCGTCAACGTGCCGTCTGTGAAGATGTCGATGGCTGTATCGGACGCGGCGGGAACGGCGTGCATGAAACGAACGAGCGCATCATCAGCGTCGCTCGTTTGCGCGTATGCTCCGCTGAACGCCAGCAGCAGCACAAGCGCCAACACACTGAGGATGAGCGTTCGCGGCGAAAGTTTTTGTCGGTTTTGCATCTTTATCGCACTCCTAAGAATATTTATGAGGCAGGGCGCAGCCACCCTGCCTGCACGGGTGTTCCACTGGGGCTGGCGCTCTTTAAGTGCCTTCTTCCCATTGGTTGAGATACGTTTCCTGTTCAACCGTGAGCATGTCGATGCGGATACCCATCGCTTCCAGCTTCAAGCGGGCGATTTCCTGATCGACATCAGCCGGAATGGTGTAAACCTGTGCCGCGAGAGACTTGGCGTTCTTCACCATGTACTCCGCGCCGAGCGCTTGATTGGCAAAGCTCATGTCCATGACGCTGGCGGGGTGTCCTTCGGCGGCGGCGAGGTTAATCAGGCGGCCTTCACCGAGAATATAGATCGACTTGTTGCCGACCCGATATTCTTCAACAAACGGACGCACAAGTTTCGGGTCGCCAGCGCTCAATTCACGCAGCGCCGGGATGTTGATCTCGACGTTGAAGTGGCCGGAGTTGGCCAAGATCGCGCCGTGCTTCATCTCGATGAAATGCTGCCGATCAAGCACGTTGATGTCGCCGGTGGCGGTGATGAAAATATCGCCAACTTTGGCGGCTTGTTCCATCGTCATCACGCCGAAACCATCCATCGCGGCTTCAAGTGCGCGCATCGGGTTAATCTCGGTGACGATGACGTTCGCGCCCATGCCACGCGCACGGCTGGCAATACCGCGACTGCACCAACCATAGCCCGCGACGACGATGATGCGGCCCGCGATCAGAATGTTGGTGGCGCGAATGATGCCATCCATCGTGCTTTGGCCTGTGCCATAGCGGTTGTCGAACAGATGCTTGGTATCGCTGTCGTTGATGGCGATCACCGGAAACGCCAGTGCGCCATCTTTGGACATTGCGCGCAGGCGGATAACGCCTGTGGTGGTTTCTTCCGTGCCGCCGATGATCTCATCGAGCAGTTCGCGGCGTGTCTTGTGAATAGCGGCTACGAGGTCAGCGCCATCATCCATTGTGATGTGAGGACGATGGTCAAGCGCGGCCTTGATATGCTCGTAGTAGGTTTCGTTGTCTTCGCCCTTGATGGCGTAAACCGGGATTTCGTAGTGCGTCACCAAAGAGGCGGCCACGTCGTCCTGCGTCGAGAGCGGGTTCGAGGCGCACAGCACCACGTCCGCGCCGCCGACTTGAAGCGTGTGCATCAGATTGGCCGTCTCTGTCGTGACGTGCAGGCAAGCCGAGATGCGGATGCCTTGCAGCGGCTTCTCGATGGCGAAACGTTCGCGGATGGCGCGCAAGACAGGCATTTCTAGTTCTGCCCATTCAATGCGGTAGCGTCCGCCAATTGCGAGGTCGGCGTTCTTAATATGATGTTCGATGCTTGTTACCACTTTGTAGCTCCAAAATTATGCTGAATTGGGCTGAGGTTTCACCCTGTAATCGCGGGCATTTTAGCACACCCTGTAAAAGTTGTCGCCACTTTATTCATGATCGGTGAGCAGACGGTCAAGCTCTCCCTTGTCATCGAATTGAGTGCGGTAGCGGGCGATGAACTCCGGCACCGTGAAGCGGTGATTCTGTGTGCCGACTTTTTCGAGGACATAAGTGGCGCATAAAGCGCCCATCTGTCCAGCGACATCCAGCGGAAGACCCGCCGTAATTGCCCGCAGCAAACCAGCGCGATAGGCATCGCCCGCACCAGTCGGATCAACGATTTTATCAGTCGGGAATGAGTCGACATCGATACGTTTGTCGCCAACGTAGATGTGAGAGCCACGCGGCCCCTGCGTGATGACAAGGATTTCAATCATGCCGCGCATATCGTCGATAGTGAGGCCGGTTTTGCTGCCGATGATTTCGGCTTCATAGGCGTTGACGACCATCGCATACGCGCCCTGCATACTGCGGCGTAGTTCGTCGCCTTGCAAACGCGGAACCTGCTGGCTGGGGTCATAGACGAAGCGGATGCCACTTGTGCGACATTCTTCTGTCAATTGCATCATAGCGATGGGATCATTCGGAGAAATGACGACGAGATCAGGTGGCTCAGGGCAAGCTTCTGCCAGCGTATAATCACGAGCGCGGGCCATCGCGCCTGTATAAAATGAGGACATCTGATTGTTGTCGAGGTCGGTGTTGGCAAAGAACGAAGCGGTAAATACATCCTCGTGCTGGCGCACGGCGCTTAGATCGACACCATTTTGTTCAAGCCATGTACGATAATCGCCAAAGTCACGGCCAACCGTGCCCATAAGTTTGGGTCTCAAGCCGAGCAGCGATAGACTATAAACGATATTCGGCGCGACACCGCCCCACTGTTTGGTCATTTCGTCAACCAAAAAACTCAGGCTGACTTGATGCAGTTGTTCGCCAATTAAATGCTCTGCAAAGCGCCCCGGAAAGCGCATCAAATAGTCATAGGCAATAGAACCGGTCACGACAATGTTCATATACGTCCTGATATTGGGAAAAGTTGATCGCGCAAAAACGTTGGGAAGTATAACACTTCGTGGTTAGAATTACTGCGATGTCTCTAATGGAAACCGGATTAGTTACCTAATGTCGATTTTTAATGGCCGTCGTCTGAGCAGCGCTGATCTAAAGTTGGATGTTGATGGGCTGAGGCGCGGCTACTACACCGATAAGTATTTCAACAACGTTGTACACGTTCTCGATGGCTTGCGGCGCGTTGGTTATACGTTCGCGGGGAACAGCCCGCGCCAGCTTCCGGTTGACCCCTCAAACTTAAACGTTGGCGATATTGTGGTTGAAGCGCAGATTTTCAACCGCCATGCGCCGCGAGCGTTGGTTGCTGGCGTTGATATGGCGCTGGCGATGCTGCGTCATGCAACGGGCTATTTCGACAGCGACGGTAGTTTTGTCGAGACGTGGCAGGAGCTTGAGGTCGAAGCGGTTCACGATGGTGTATTCACCACTTACGCGGGCGACCCCGAACACATTCGCCCTGTCATTCGAGTGCGCGGGCGCTATCGGGATTTTGCGCTGCTGGAAACGTCGCTGTTGGGCGCGCTGACCCGTATCAGCCGCGTGGCTAGCAATGTTTACGACGTGATGGAAGTCTCCAACGGCAAGCGTATTTTGTTCTTTCCGGCGCGCTTTGATCTGCCGGAAGTGCAAGCCGCAGATGGCTACGCTTACTGGCTGGCGCATCAGCGTTATAATCAAGAAACGGGCATCTCCACTGCGCCATTGGTCAGTACGGACGCGCAGGGCGCATGGTGGGGTGGTCGCGGCGGCGGCACCATTCCTCACGCGATAGTCGCTTGTTTTCTGGCTGACACCGCTGAAGCGATGATTGCTTACGCTCAACACATGCCGCTGGATGTATCGCGTATCGCGCTGGTTGATTTCAATGACGACGCGGTAGGCGCATCGCTGTCTACGATGAACGTTTTTTGGCCGCGTTATCGAGCGGCCTTCGAAGCGGGCGATGTCGATGAGCAGCGGCGTTGGACGCTGAACGGTGTTCGACTGGACACTAGCAAAAACGTGGTCGATGTTTCGCTAGGGCCGGATGGCCCCGCAGGTGTCAACCCGACGCTGGTTTATGTCGTGCGCGATGCGCTGGATAATGCGTGGCAGAAGTGGAACGTGCCTAACTTGCTACTGGCGACAGCTAAAGAATACTGTCGCAGTGTGAAAATCGTCGTTTCCGGCGGTTTCAATCGGGCGCGCATCCAGCAGTTTGAAGCGGCGAATGTGCCTGTCGATTCTTATGGCGTGGGTTCTAATCTACTACGTAACGATGATGCCACGAACATAGACTATACTTTAGACATCGTGCGTATCTTAATGGACGGTCAGTGGGTAGATATGGCTAAAACAGGACGCCTGCCCAACGACAATCCTGACTTGCAGATGGTGGATTTGAGCGCGTTTTGACCTTCGAGCGAGGATAAGATGTCAAATTCGGATGGGGTTTCCGACAACGGGAACGGGCATAACCCGACAGAGATTGACGCGGACGAGCTGCGGCGACGCTTGCCTAAGCGCGATGCTGATAAGGGGCGCGAACCGAACCTTGTGCCGGGACTACTCGGACATCGGTTGGTGTCGATTGCCGCGCTGTTAGAGCGCATCGAAGGCACGTTTATGGAAGAGTTCGCGGATACGGACGCGATGCGCGAGGCCAACACGCGCACTAAAAAACTGCAACTGATTCTCGAAACGGCGAACTATATTCTAGCGGTGGAGTCGGTGCAGCTTGCGCCGGACGAGAAAGCCGAACTCATTCGCCGCGCTTACAGCAACATTTTCACTTACGGACCGTTGGATGCGCTGTTTGCCGACGAGCGCATCACGACCATTTCGCTAGAAGGTGTCGATAAGATTTCGGCGCGCTACGGTCATGCCGATCTTGTGCCTCTCAGCGCGATCTTCGAGGATGAGTCACATTTACGGAGTGTGGTCGGGCGTATGGTGCGCGACTCTGGTGCGGAACTGCGCTTCGATCAACCATATATCGAAGCTGGCTTCCAAACTGAGGGGCGTCCGATCAGTATCAATCTGGTTGCGCCGCCTGTGACGATGCAGTTGACGGCGGATATTCGCCTGCATCCGGCCAACGCACTGACGTTAGATGATCTGGTTGAAACAGACTTCATGACACCGGAAGCGGCCATTCTGCTGCGGGCGTTGATGGCTTCGCCACATGGTTTCGTGATTGCTGGCGATGTTGAATCGGGCAAGACGACTCTGCTGACCGCGCTTGCGCGAGAGCTGCCGCGTCCGCTCGACACGGTATCGGTGGAACGGGCTGGCGAACTGCGGCTGCCGGAAGGTGTCAAGCGGCTGACCGTACAGTGGCCGGTAAAAGATGAGCCGGGAATTTCGTTTGGCGATCAAATTGGCGTGGCGTTGCAGCGAGTTCCGGCCTGCATTTTGCTGGACGAAGTGCGCGCCGATGAGCCGGAGTCGATTGCGCCGCTTTTGACGGGGGCAAACGCGCCACGTCAAATTTGGACGTTTCGCGGGGCGGTTGAGTCGAAGCGGTTGCGGAATGCGCTTGGTTTGTTCGCGCGTCGGGCCGACGCGACTCGCAGCGACTTAATGGCCCGTGCGCTTTATGAACGAATCCCGTTTGTAGTAAGTGTCCGCTGGAAGCGCTTCGATAAGAAGTTACAATTACGCAGCGTTGGCGAATGGCAGTTTTTGAACGGCAACAATGAGTACCCGGAATACGTATTGTTAATGGAAAATGAGGCAAGTGGCCTCGCTTTGACAGGGAAGCGATCTACACTGGCGCTCGGCTTGCCCGAAGAATTTTGGAATGCCAAATGAGAAAATTTGCGCCTTAATGAAACGTGAATTATTCTTGTAACGTAAATTCTTTCTTTATGCTATTGCCTGCTTAATTTCCGTTATGATGTACGATAAGTAGGCATAATACTTCTTATCCAAGTGCGGCACTATTACATAGACTTCATGAACGAGATTAGGGTGAGGTGAGACCATTGGCTACGTGGATGATTGTCGAAGATGAATTAGACCTCTATGAAGTGCTCATGGCGCTACTGGAGGTACGTAACATTGAAGGCACTGCGTTCCTTGATGGTGAAGAGGCCGTCGCATGGATTGATGAAGTTGACGCGGGTCTCATTGAAGACGAACTGCCTGAACTGGCGCTGCTCGACATTCGCCTGCCGGGAGATGTTGATGGGCCGATGGTCGGTGAACGCCTTCGTCAAAGTCCGGTGTTAGGCGAGCAGATCGCTATCGTACTGACCACCGCCTACAAACTCTCTGCTGAGAAGGAAAAAGCCTTTATGGAGCAGTCCGGCGCGGATTTGCTGCTGCCGAAACCTCTGCCCGATTTTAATAAGCTCCGAACCATCTTAAATAAGGTCGTTGCCGAACGCCAGCAAAAACTCAAGCAGACGCTCGGCGAAGATTAGTTTGCCGTCAAATCTGCTCTCCCGCGACGACGCGCCGCAAACTGTCCTCAAAAGGCGGACGGGCGATGCCGTTTTCCGTAACGATACCGGATAAGTATCGATTCGGAGTGACATCAAAGGCCGGGTTGCGTGCCTTAAAATGTGGCGGCACGATGGCATTACCAAAAGGCGTTAATACTTCAGCCTTGTCACGTTCCTCGATAGGGATTTCCGCACCGCTTTTCAGCGATAGATCCACCGTGGATGTTGGCGCAACCGTGTAAAACGGGATGCCATTTTCTTTTGCCAGCACCGCGATCTGATAGGTGCCGATTTTGTTGGCGAAGTCGCCGTTGGCCGCGATGCGGTCTGCGCCGACCAATACCAGCTTGATCTCGCCGCTCTGCATGTAAAATCCGGCGGCGGTATCAGGGATGATGTCGTAAGATGCGCCAAGCTGTTCCATTTCCCACGCGCTAAGTCGAGCGCCCTGCAAGCGCGGGCGAGTTTCATCCAGCAAAACGTGGAACTGCTTACCGCTCTCGAATGCGGCTCGAATGACACCTAACGCCGTGCCGTAATCGACGGTGGCGAGTGCGCCCGTGTTGCAGTGATGCAGCACGGTATCGCCGTTCTGAATCAAGACTTGGCCGTTGCTACCCATGCGCTGATTGATAGCGACATCATCGTCCGCGATGCGCTGTGCTTCACGCAAAAGGGCTTCTCGCAGGTCGTCAGCGCTGCTAAACTCGTTGCTTCTAGCCATGTCCATCAATAAGTCTACGGCCCACGCTAGATTAACCGCCGTTGGGCGTGATGCTTTGAGCATGGCGGCGGCGGCGGTCAGGTCGATGAGCAGTGTCTCAACCGTGATAGCGCGGCTTTGATGGGCCGCCAGCGCCATACCGAAGGCCGCCGATGCGCCAATCGCTGGCGCGCCGCGCACGGTCATATCAGTGATCGCCGCTGCGACTGACTGATAATCTGGCAGATCAACGTGAACAAGCTCCCACGGAATCCGCCGTTGGTCGATCATGCGAACTTTTCCCTCATGCCATTCAACGGTACGCACTATTTACTCCGTGATTTCGCTGACGATCTCAATGCCGTTCAGCTTCATGCTGTATAAGAAAATAAGATGGAGAATTTCGGCATCGTGCGGGGTCGCGCCGATTCGCAGCGCCACGTCAACGGGCAGGTCGTAGGTATCAACCGTGTTCAACGGCACGATCACCCGTACTCCGGCGCGTTGATGCTCGTTGGCACTGGTACGCAGGTGCGTTGCGAGTTGGTAGGTGCAAATGTCGGTGCAGTCGCCAACAACAATCCATGTGTTGATGTGTGGTCGTGCCGCAAGCCATTTGTTGAACTCGGTGTTTACGCCGCTATCAATCGAGTTCTTGTCGATGATCGTCAGTTGATTGAAGAACGGCAGCGCTTTGAATGCGTCAACGGTCTCGGCTTCTTCCGTGCCGCGTATGCAATGCGGGGCGTACTGCGCGAACTCGATGGCGTCGACAGGGTGATTGTCGTGGGGCAGGACGATGTCGCGTATGCCCTGCGCCCATGCCTGCTCGAACAGCCGCGCAATCGGCTGAACGATGTTATTGATGCGCGGCGACGACAGCGGGCCAATAGTGCAAAAGCCCTTGATGACATCGACGGAGACCACGCCGACTTGTTCCGGGCCGGCTTGGGTCAGCAATGACAACGATACTGGCTGTAGGTTAGCTTTCCAGTTTAGTGCCCACTCGATGAATGGGCGACTGCGCTCGATGAACGTATCCACATCGGCGCGTGTGAGGGTTGTTTCGCTCGTGACCATTTGTTTGGCTGCTTTCACT
>JACMMD010000932.1 GCA_014379235.1 Anaerolineae bacterium | reverse complement strand
GGTTGCCGGGGGATCACTGGGCCGTTTCCCTATCCCCGCTCTTGATGAGCATTTCAGTTGTAGAAGCTACAGCAATTTATTGTCATAGCAATTCATTGCTACAGCATCGTAGCACGGCTGTTTTGGCGTGTCAAGCGCGCCGCTGATGGCTCATAGAACGATTGCAGGCAGGGCATGAACCGCCAAGCAACACAGCCAATTAAAAAGTGGAAAAAGCTTTTCCCTGTACCTTTGTCCCTTTGTACCCTTGTGATAGGCTTTTTCTTTATTTGTGTTTTTGGAGTCTTGGCGGTTCAATCCTGTTCGGTATTACATTTGATGAATCTGAATCAGATTGCCCTGAGTGTCATCGAACACGGCTTGTGTTCCGAAGTCCGTTTTGGTTGGCACCTGCTTAAACACTACGCCGCGCGCCGTCAAGCGTTCGTACTCTTTTTGAGCATCGTCAACGCCGAACACGATACAGGGAATGTCGGAGCTATACAGACCTTCTTTGTAGGCTCTGGCGATGGGATTGTCGCTCGGCTCGAGCAGCAGCCCCGTGCCGTTCGGGTCTTCGGGAGAGGCAACAATCGCCAGAAAGTGTTCCGGCATGTACAGCCTTTCGTTAAAACCCAAGACCTCGGTATAGAACTTAAAGGCTTTGATTGGGTCGTCTACATGGACGCTCGTCATTGCGATCTTCATCTTGATAACTCATTCCCCCGTTGGATTTTTACAATCCGTAAAATTTTCCCATTCGCATACATAAATTAGTTTATATGTTCTGTTTTGTCAAGAGTTCGCACAACAGCTATCCCATTGAACGGCTCATTCTTGGGGCTTCGACTGAGCATTTCGCCTGCGTTCTCTATGTTATGAGCCGCCGATTTTGCGCTATACTTCTTCCTGTAAGTACACAGGCAGAGGTCGATTGGCGCACTCAATCAGGGTAGGCGCAGCCTCACCCTTCAACCCAACCACTTACCGAGGAGATCACCTTATGTCTGCCGAGTTCATTGTGGCGGTTTTTCCATCGCGTGCGATTTTAACGAAAGCGCTCGATCACATCCTCGCGCTGGATTTCATCGATATCCAGCGCGCAGCCATCGTCGCCAAGGCCGCTAGTGGTGAAACCGTGATCCTTGATGACGACATCAGCGCGGACGAAGGCGGTATCGCAGGCGGTACGCTCGGCGCGGCGATGGCGGCTTTCGGTCTGGTTCAGCTTGGCGCATTGGCGCTGCCGGGTGTTGGAGCGATCATCGCGTTAGGCGCGGGCGCGCTGGTGGGCGGCATGATCGGCGGCCTCTCAGGGCGCTTTGCCGCAGACTTGATCGACTTCGGCTTCAAAAACAACCAGATCGAATCGCTGGCCGCCGACCTTCAAGCCGGACATCCGGCGCTCGTCATAGAAATCCAGAAGGCGCAAGAACTCCTACCGCGCTTACGCGACGAACTCAAACCCTATCGCGCTGAACTGGTCGAACGGCTGCCCGATGCGCGGGCCAACATTCAGAAAGCCGCCCGACGTTAAAAATAGCCACATATCCTCTTGAAAAGCGTTAGTCTTGCAGCAGGGGATTTAAATCCCCTGCTAGAAAACCCGAATCTCACCTTTACCCGGCGTTGGAATTTATCGTGGTTTTGGATCGGGCTGGCGCTGATCGTCATCCTTGCTGCCGTTCCGCGCCTGTTGAGTTACCAGTTCAGCCTGCCCTACGTCGATCATCCTGATGAACCCAATTGGTATCTGTCGGCGGTAGAATGGCGCTCCACGTTTGAAAGCTATCGCGCTTACGCGGGCGACCCGCCAGCCTATATTGCGCTGCATCTCGTCGTTCAAACCATATTAGAAGCACTCGGACAGCCCGGATTATCAGCCACCGTTCATGTCCTACGCTTTGTGTCGTTAGCAGCCAATCTGCTGACAATCGTCTTTGTCGCCCTCACCGCCCGCCGCGCTGCCGATGCCTTCGCAGGTTTGATCGCGGGACTGGCTTGGGCAGTCATGCCGCTGCTGCTCGAAAATGGGGTTTACGCGCTGCCTGACCCGTTGATCTACATGCTTATCAGCCTAACGCTGTGGCTGGCAGTTGAAGCCTTGCTCAACCCTAAGCGCGGGCATTGGAGCATCTGGAGTTTCGCCGTCGGGCTGCTGGCGATTCTGGTGAAATATCCGGTTGCCAGTGCTATCGCGCCGGGTGGATTGGCAGCGCTGGCTCTGCTGCGTGACCGCCGCCGTGGACTGCGTTATCTCCTGTTGCAAGTGGGGCTGCTGCTGGCGACTATCGCTTGGCTGTTGTTGGGCTATGGGCTAGATATTTCACGACTGGGGCGCGAGGGGGCCACAGCCCGCGATGACGGCCTTGGCAATCTCTTGAACCCTGAACGGCTGATTAACAACCTGCACTATGCAACGGTACCACTCCATTCAACCGTATTCTGGCTGATTGTCGGGTTGGGCACGCTGGCTTATGTGGTTACATTGTGGCGCGGCCAAAGGCGCGTTCATGGAGGCATCGTCGCGCTGTGTCTTGTGATGTTCGTATCCATCCCGTGGCTGGCATCTACATTTAGCCTTGTCTCGTTGACCGAGCGTTTGCGCGATGTGCTGCCCGCGACGACAATCGCCTGTACGATACTGGGCATCGCGGCCGCACAAATCACGTTTATCATGCCGCGCCGTTATGCGCCCGTCGGACGTGGCATTCTTTTGGGCGCGTTGGCTCTGTTGGTATTTGTGCCGCAGGTTGCCGATAGCTGGCAGTTGGCGCAAAGTCGCAGCCTTCCAGACCGCCGCGTAGCCCTGCGCCAATGGGCCGACATTAACCTCGACCCCGGCACGTTTCTCGTCACCAGCGATAATCACAAGACGTTCAACCCGTATTGGGGCGGACTGACCGGACGCAAGTGGTTCGATTGGCGGGAAGGCAACATCACCTCGGAAACGGTTGACGAGTGGCATGACGAGCAAGGCATTAGTTACGCCGCCATCCCCATCTATCGACTGGAGGATATGCGCGACAGCGCCGACGGTCAGACACAGCTCGCCGAAATGCTGCACCTGCGCGATTTTCACGGTGGGCCGCCAGCGCGAGGCCCGGAGTTCGAGGTCTATCGTCTCTACCGGATGCAGCACGAAGTTGAGGCCGCGTTTGGCGACGCCATTCATCTGATCGGTTACGATCAAAGTGCTGATCGTTTCGCGGCGGGAGAGAACGTCGAACTGCGTTTCTACTGGCAGGCAGCCTCGACGCCCGCTGCCAACTATTCACTGTTTATTCACTTGACCGCACTCGACAACCGCGATGTACTGGCTCAGGCTGATGGCGCGCCTGCGGTGCTGGAACGGCCCACGCTGACATGGGACGCGCCCGACGAAACTATCATCAGCCAAGCGTTCACGCTGGCGCTGCCATCCGATCTTCCTGACGGCGACTATCGCTTGTTGGTTGGCCTTTACGACTATCTGACGGGCGAGCGCCTACCCGTTTCCAGCGACCTGCTTGACTCGCTCGGTGACGCGCTGATTTTGGGAGGAATAGACGTTAGCGATTAACTTTTAGCCATCTGATAATACGAAACGAAAACTTAACTGCGCGCTGTCATGCTAAATGCCTAACTAAAGTCCTACTCTCACCTAACTTTTATAATGACATAGGATTATAGACGTATAATAAATTTAAGGATTTATTGAATAGAGAGGGCAGGACACATGTACGCGCAGTCAATCGTGATTCAAGTCCCGCTCGGCAAGATGGTAGAACTGCGAACGTTGATCGAAAGCCAGTTCATGGCCGCTGCCCACACCCACCCCGGTTTTCATGCCGCTTACTTGTTAGAGCAGGAAGACGACCCCAACGTCGCCCAACTGGTTCAAATCTGGGATAGTCAGGACTCCATCGAAGGCTTCCGCCGCACGGGGACGCTTGACGACATCAACCACAAACTTCATGCACATCTTCCGGGCCTCAGAACGCAGCAGCAGGGCTACATCATCCGTGCTGCCGCAGCCAAGCCAAGTATAGCGCTCGATGCGGACGAAACGCAGAGCAGCCTCCCGACTGTCAGCGTCCACTAAATATGGCAAGGGGCAGGCGTATCTAGTCTGCCCTCACTCCACCGAGCGCGCACAGCGAAAACCGATGTAGTCATTCACGACAAAAGGATCAATGCTGTCACGATCAGTGGCGCGCAGACCGAGGGAGTCATTGCCGAATGAGCCACCGCGCAAGACACGCACACCATCATCAGAATCGCGCTCGTGATCGCTGCCGTAGGGATAATCAAAATACAGCGAACTCACCCACTCCCACACATTGCCGCTCATATCCAGTGCCCCAACCCATGATGCACCGTCCCGGCGGTCTCCTACATCTGCCGTTTCTCCACGAGCATTTAGGGAATAGACCAAGTAGTTCTCGTCAAAAGTATTCCCCCACGGGTACGTCAGCCCATCCGGCCCACGCGCTGCATATTCCCATTCAACTTCCGTTGGTAAGTGCATACCGCGCCAGTTGCAGTAGTCTCCTGCCTGAAACCATGTGACACCGTTGAGGGGTTGATTGTCTCGTGTGGAATACTGGTTACGCGAAGTTTGCATACACGCCGCCACATCCAAACATTGTTGGTACTGTGCCCGCGTCACTTCTGTCTGGTCGATCCAATAAGCCTCAGCCATGACCTTCCGATGAGTAGGCGATTCATCGGGTTCACCATTCTCGCTGCCCATAAGGAACTCGCCAGAAGGCACGAGTGCCATTTGCGCGCCAGACAGGTCTTCCGGGAAGATGTAAAAGAACGGCTCCCAGTTGGTATTGCCACCCGTAAAATTGCGGGCACCTTCAAGCGCATTTTGCACCGCTTCGGGGTGGGCTGCTTGAGTCGCTTCTGGCACGTCGGTTGACGTTACGACTGGCGTGTTGGTTATGGCGGTTTGTGTGATCGCTGTGGAGCGCTGGAGCATATTTGAAATCGCTGGCCCCACCAATAATCCAAGAATCAAGGCAAAGGCTACAAGCACCACCGCAACGATATAAAACGTGCGGTGATCTTGGGGCATTGCCCGTGCGATCTCGACGATAATGCCGTCGATGTTGTTCGCATCGACATTTCTGGCGTTGATGTCGTGCAAGTGCTTGGGCAGCGGCGCATTGTTAATGCGAATCGGCAGGATTGTTTTTCTATTCTTAAGCGCCTGCTCGATCTCCTCGCCCACGTTTGCCGAAGCGTTCGATTCGGGGGTGACAAGCAGCACCATGAGATGCGACTGCCTGATTTGCTCGGCGAGTTCGTCGCGCCATTCGACACCGCCGCGCATACTCTGGGTATCCACAAACGCGATATGATCCATTGCGCGCAGGCGGTTCGCCAAATCCTGCGCGACTTGAGCGGCGTCTTTGCGGCTGTAGCTGATGAAGATGCGCGCCATAGTGCCACCATGAATCTATTAGGAAAGGAGACGCACCATCATTATGACCGATGCGAAACAGGCTGACAAATGGCTATAAGCAGGGCCGCTGTATCAAATATGGCCCATACTCGTACAAAACTCGTTAAAAATGCCGAATGCGTGAGCGATTTCCATGCGCGCCGCGCTAGGATATGGTATCCTACCCGCTATCAACCATCACACATGCGCCCTGAGGCAACCCATGATCGGACGCAAGCTACGTAATCGCTACGAAATTCAAGAACACCTCGGTGACGGTTCTACCGCCACGGTATATAAAGCGCTCGACCATCGGCTGCGCCGGGAAGTCGCGCTGAAAGTTCTGCTGCCGCATGTGCGCGATACCACGCGCAAACGCTTCTTTCAAGAAGCCACTGCCGCCGCTCAGTTGAACCATCCCAACATCATGGCCATCTTCGACATGGACGAAGAAGACGGTCAGGATTTTCTGGTGGTGGAATACGTCGAAGGCGTGCCATTGAGCTACTACATCCCCGCAGCGGTGGATGTCGTGGTCACGCTCGGCCAGCAGATGGCTATCGCGCTGCAATACGCGCATGACCATCACATCATCCACCGCGACATCAAGCCGGCCAACATCAAGGTCACGCCTGATGGTCAAGTGAAGATCATGGACTTGGGTTTGGCGCTGCCCCGCGAGGCCACCCGCGTCACCGCCGATGGCATGGTCATCGGCACGCCGGCCTATCTCTCGCCGGAGCAAGCGCAGGGACTCAAGCTCGACCATCGCACCGACATTTACTCGCTGGGCATCGTGCTCTACGAAATGGCGACGGGCCAATTACCGTTCGATGCCGACGACATTACGGCGCTGCTGCTGCAACAGGTCAAGCAGCCACCGCCACCGCCACGGCTGCTCTCGCCAAATTTGCCGCCTGCGCTGGAGGCGGCCATTCTCAAATCGCTAGAAAAGAATCCGGTGAAGCGCTTCCAATCGTGCAAAGCGATGGCTTCGGCGCTAGCCGCCGTATTGGGAGAT
>JACMMD010000931.1 GCA_014379235.1 Anaerolineae bacterium | reverse complement strand
CTCACCTTTCGGGCTGTATGATATATGTGGCAACGTGTGGGAATGGACGGAAAGCGAACGCAGCGACGGACGAACCCGTTTCGCACTGCTCAAAGGCGGTTCGTTCTACAAGGCGCATGGCTCGGAATGGTACGCCGACGGCGGCCCGCAAACCAACGATTTCGCCGCTAAATTCCTACTGATGTACTCCGGCCTAGATCGCTGTGCGACTATTGGTTTTCGCTGCGCGGTAGATTTATGAAGGGCCTCAAAGTCCCTCTCCGCTTGCGGCCTAAAGGGAAGGATTTAGGGAGGGGTTCAAACGTTTAACTTGACGCGATAAACGTCCCCAGAAAAGCCAAGCCCTCACGTAAGCCACGCTCCCATACCGTCCAATCGTGACCGCCATCATACACACGGAACTCCGCCGCCACATTAGGGATACGCGCCACATGGTTGAACAGCAAGTGCGCTTCTATGTCGAGGTCGTGCAGGTAATCTTCGGGGTTCTCGTTTTTCCATTCGTCGTCGCCAACCGCGATGAACATCGCCAGCGACAGCCCGCTTTCGGCCAGCGAATCACTGAGCGTGGGATAGTTCAGGCTTTCGTAAATCGCCTCGTCGAAAAGCTGCCCGCCCCTACCAAAAGCGCCGAACTCTCGCGTGCTGGAATCCGTAGGCGGCTGCGGCAGGTACACCGCCGGACTCAACACTAGCGCTCCAACGAACATTTGAGGGTGAGCCATCGCGTAGCGCATCGCCCCATAGCCACCCATCGAATAGCCGCCAACCAGCCGCCCTTCACGGTTGGTCAACGTGCGATAGGTCGCATCGATATGCGGAATCAAGTCCGTGAAGAACGCCGTCTCGACTAGTTCGGCGCGATACAGCGGCCCCGCATATTGCGAATCGACGTAATAGCTGGCACGTTCGCTGGATGGCATATCGGGCATCACGGCGATGATCGGCGGCACAGCGCCGATAGCGATCAATTTATCAAGCGCCGTTCGCGCTTCTAGCCAACCATCCATCGTATCGCCGCGCCCGTGCAGCAGGTAAATCACCGGAAACGACGCTTCGGATTCGGCATAGCCCGCCGGAAGATACACGTTATATTGATAGATTCGGTTGAGCGTGTTTGAAAAGAAATCGGCGCGTTCGATAGTGCTAGTGCCGCTCATATCTTGCGCCTGCCCCGAATAGACTGCCAATAGAAGCAGCGCCGCCATCACAAATCCACGCATTGCCGCTAACCCTCTGGCCCAGAATAATCATGATCGGTGGGGTGAATATGACGCATCGGGCGCTCCCGCGTCATCTCCTCGTAGACATGCGCCACCAGACCCGGCACTCGCGCCATCATAAAAAATGCGTTGCCAAGTTCCGGCGGGATACCGATGTCCAGCAAAACCGCCGCCATCGCGCCATCGACATTGATCGGCAGCGCAGGCTTGTCCGTCATTTGCCGCGCCATTGCGCCATGCAAAGTCCCTAATACCGCTATCGCATGGCCTGCGCTGCCGCTGCTTTTCGCCATATCGAGCAGGCGTGCCGTGCGCGGGTCATTCGTGTGAATGCGATGCCCAAATCCCGGCAAGCGCTTTTTCTGGCTGCGATAATTCGCCGCCAACTGCTCCGCCGCATCATCCAGCGAAACGCCCTCTTGCGCGATAGCCAACACCGCTTGAATCATCCGCATACAGTCCTCAACCGCGCCGCCGTGATGCTTGTTGATGCTCAACAGACCAACAGCTACCGCCGCGTTGATCGGTGCGCCCGTGCTAGCTGACGTTCGCGCCGCCAGCGCTGACGGCGGACTCGCGCCATGGTCGATTGACGCGACGAAAATCGCATCTAGTATGCGTCCGACCTGCTCAGTTGGCAGCTTGCCCGTAATCACCAGATAGATCGCTTGGCTGAATGTGATCTGCCCCATCAGTTCGTCGATACGCTGACCACGCAGCCGAATCTCATTCGGCTTGATCTGTGT
The DNA here is from genome assembly GCA_014379235.1 of Anaerolineae bacterium. Taxonomy (GTDB): domain Bacteria; phylum Chloroflexota; class Anaerolineae; order Aggregatilineales; family Phototrophicaceae; genus JACMMD01. The sequence continues at coordinate 426 of JACMMD010000931.1, read as the reverse complement.
AATGGCCGTCGTCCAATGGAGATCATCCTCGCCTTTTGATGTTTTTGGTTTCTCCGGCGCAGGTATGAATGTGCGCTTCGTCGTGGCTAACACTTCTGACGTGATACGCGGGATGTCCCCGAACGAGTCGGCTACATGCGCGCCGACCTGTCGCAGTCGAGCAACTTTGCTTTCGTGTGTTCCGCGTCCACCTTCGATGATCGCTCCCGCATGGCTGAAACGTGTGCCGCTCTTGGCCGCTTTGCCGCCAACATAGGCGATCAACGGCTTGGTGAAACCGCCCGATTCGATGAGCGCGGCGGCGGTTTCTTCCTGTGAGGTGCCGATCTCACCGAACAGCACGACAGCTTCGGTTTGCGAGTCGGCTTGGAACCGCTTGAGGACTTCAACATGCGGCAGCCCGACAATCGCATCGCCGCCGACATG
>JACMMD010000930.1 GCA_014379235.1 Anaerolineae bacterium | reverse complement strand
GCCAACGGCCTCGGATGTCAGGTTCTCGATGATCTCACGGGTAGCATGGCTGCCCATCTCGGTCAGCACTTCACCCGCCAGTTCCGATTCTAGCAGTTGAAATATCTGCACACGCTCGTCTTCGTTCAGGCGTTCCAACACATCGGCCACGTCGGCGGGACGCTGTGTGTTGAGCGTCTCCGCCAGTCCCTCGAACTCGCCGTATTCCAGCGCGTCATGTACCTGCTGCTCCAAGATTTCCAGCGCGATCATCGACATATGTTCCACGAAAAAGCTCCTTAGGTCGTTACGCGGCTGTCAAGGGAACGGCTCTCGATGGCACGAACCGTCGCCGAAAGCTCGTGGCGGCGGGCAGCGACCAGCGCGTTCACCAGCTTGGTTTGCATGGTCAGCGCTTCGGTCATTGTGTCGAGTTTGCGGTGCAGGTCAACGATTTCCAACTCGTTTTTCAAGTTTACTTGATAATCATTCTGGGCAACCGCTCGATCTTTCGTGGACTGGCGATTCTGGGCCATCAAGATGACAGGGGCTTGCAGAGCCGCCAATGTACTGAGCGCGAGGTTGAGCAGAATGAACGGGAACGGGTCGAATGCGCGACTGCCAAGAAAAGCGTTCGCGCCGATCCAAACGGCCATCAGCACGGCGAACGTGATGATAAAGCGCCAGCTTCCGGCCAGCATGGCCATCTTGTCGGCCACGCGATCACCAAACGAGGCGCTCTCGTCGATCTCCTCGTACACGTCGTCGGTGACGGTGTGACCGCGCAGGTCGCTAATCAACTGCTGCGCTTCGGGCGAAAGCAGCGTGTCCAGTGCTTCGATTTCGTCGATCAATTCGATAATACGTGCGTCAGCCCCATCGCCCTCGATAGGCGCGGCGACAAGACGCTCCAGCAGCAGATCGTTGTACATGGTACACCTCCTCCACAATCGTGGTTTCCTGACCAACGGCAGCAAGGCCGTCAGCGGCAGGCAGCGTGAGTCGAACAACAGGCCGCAAGCAACAAAGTAGCTAGGTTGCGGCGCGCTGCGTTCAAGTACACGCGGCGGTTAAATGTGATTGGTTGTGGAAAAGAGCCAGACGAAACCGGACACACCCTAAATTCAGGGCCGGCAGCAACACGCTGGGGGCGTGTTACCCCGCTTTCAATTGTGAAGGTGGGGAATTAACGCCGTGAGGTGCGGCTGCCGCCAGTTCTGGGCGGCAATTTTCCGAGACTACTACTGCTCTCAGTCATCATTGCTTTCTCGAAACGTTTACACAGCACACTTTAGACAGTTGTCCAAAACGCGCACAGACATCATGCCACTTTTCGATAGCGCTGTCAAGTTAAGAATTTAGACGGGCCTAAGTGCGGACTTTACCTGCTCGATGCCGCTTGAATGAGCGTAACGATGCTGCCATCACTGGTGGCGATCACGTTGCCATTGGCCGCCAGCGCTTGAACAGGCGCGTCGGTGACGATTTGCCCTAAATTAGTCACGGCGTTCACATCGCTTACGTCCAACACGTCGATACTGTTCTGATTGGCGACTGATACGGCTAACCACTGTGCGCTGCCCGTATCCACAAATGCCAGCCCCTGCACCGTACCACCGAGCGAGAACGAACCTGTTTCGCTCAGGCTGGACGGGTTGAAAAAGACGATCTGGCCGTTATCCAGCGCCGCCGCGCCCAACGAGGCATCGGCGTTTAAGGCCAGCGCATCGACGCTGCCGGACATTGACAGCGATGAACTTGGCTCTGGCGGCGAACCCTCGTTCAGCGACAGCGTTTCGATCTCGTCCGAGCCACCAACCCCGACCAGCAGCGCCACGTCATTGGCCAGCGTCGCATGAGCGACAGGCGTATCATAGACGTAGAAGTTGATGTTATCGCCGGACAGCAGTTCCATGACCGCGTAGCCACCCTGCCCGACGACAATCGCCCAGCGCTGATCGGGCGAAAGCATGATCGCCGTCGGGCCTTCGGG
>JACMMD010000929.1 GCA_014379235.1 Anaerolineae bacterium | reverse complement strand
GATTGTACCGGCGCTCAAGCCGGGAACGCTGGTGATCGGGCTAGACCCCGCCGCCGCTTACGCAGGTGTGATGCTCATGCGTGAGGACTTGAGCTATTTCGTGTCGCATCCCTGTCACCCGCCGCTGTTCAGCGACGAAGTCAGCGAGGAAGCGCGTTTGGATTGGTTTGGTGGCACCAAAGCGAAAATGCACATCGTTTCGGCACTGCATTCCGGCAAAGAGGATGATTACGCGAAGGGCGACCAGATCGCCCGTGATATGTACGCGCCCGTGATGAACAACTATCGCGTTACAGTGGAGCAGATGGCCATCCTCGAACCCGCGCTGGTCGAAACCTTCGCGGCCACCTGCATCACGGCCATCAAGCAGGCCTACGACGAGGCCGTCAAGTTGGGTGTTCCGCCGGAAGCCGCATGGGAATTCCTCGCCGGCCATGCGCGCATCGAGTTCGCCATCGTCTTCGGCTTTTCCGGCTTCCCCTTCTCCGATGGCGCGAAGCTGGCGATTGAAAAAGCCTATGACAAGATTTTCAAGCCGGACTGGAAAGAGAACATCATGAACCTCGACGCGCTCAAGCAGAGCGTCGCGGAAATCACCGACAGCCTACATTAAACAGCATGGTTTGTAGGGGCGAATCTGCGTGTTCGCCCGATTGAGGGCAGGTCTCAGACCTGCCCCTACAAAACAGGGATTCAATGACCATTCTTGGCTTAGGTAGTTATGCGTGTGCGTGGGCCATTGGCGTTGCTGGCTATGAACAGCCGGAAGCGCCAATGGACACTTTCGGCTTGCTACGTTTCGCGGATGAACTTGGCTTGCGCTTGGTACAGATTGCTGATAATTTGCCGCTTCACGTCCTTAGCGACGACCAACGCCAACGGCTGCACGACGAAGCCTTACAGCGAAATATCGCCATCGAAGTCGGCGCACGCGGCATTCAAAGCGATCACCTGCGCCAGTACATCGAGCTTGCGCGCTTCTTCGGCTCGCCCATTTTGCGCGTGGTGGTCGATACAGCGGAGCATCACCCGCCGCCTGATGAAGTCGTCTCGCTGGTGCAGGCCGCACTGCCAGCGCTGGAAGCCGCCGGAATCACACTGGCCGTCGAAAACCATGACCGCTTCAAGGCGCGAACACTGGCCGGAATCATCGCGGAGATCGACCATCCCCGCGTCGGCATCTGCCTCGATACGGTCAACTCGTTCGGCTCGCTGGAAGGGCCGCAGGTCGTGCTGGATACGCTTGGGCGCTACGTCGTCAACTTGCACGTCAAAGAGTTCGCTGTTCGCCGTGTGCCGCATAACATGGGCTTCATCATTACCGGGATGCCAACCGGACAGGGGATGCTCGATGTCCCGTGGCTGCTGAATACACTGCGTGATTATGGACGCAACTTCAACGCCATCATCGAAACGTGGCCCGCGCCCGAACCGACCATGCGCGAAACCGTCGCCAAAGAACTCGATTGGGTGCGGCAGAGCGCCGTCTATCTCCGTGCGTTGATTCCTGACTGACAGCATGACTATTGGACTAGTGTATATGTGCGTAGATTTTAGCTCAATGTCCGCACTGTTATTTGCACTTTGCCCCTAGTCTGAATTATGATGTCCATTACAAGGATGGCTTTCAGAGAGGGGCTATGATTCTCAATACAAATACTGAATGGGCACGTATCGACAACGCGAGTGTCCTCTCTCAGTTGATCGACGAAGAAGTGTTTATCATCGACATCCGGCTTGGCAATTACTACAGCCTCAGTGGGGTTTCGGCGGCAATTTGGGAAGCGCTGCGTTCACCGCGCCGCCTCGAAGAACTCGTCCAACTCGTGCAGCAAGACTT
>JACMMD010000928.1 GCA_014379235.1 Anaerolineae bacterium | reverse complement strand
CGATTGATGTAGTTGGCATCGACGAGCCGGCCCGAAGCGCGATGCGCGAGTATTTTGAACGTGCGTCGGCGTTTATGGTGAACACCGTTGAACCACAGCAAAATGCCTCTGAGGGCACGAAAGCGTAGATAAACCTATGAGCCGCCGTTCGACCCGTCCACGTAACCAGAATGTGCCCCATGTCAGCAGAAAACAGGCGCAGGAAGCCGCAGCAGCAGAGGACTTAGCCGTTGCTGCGTCGCGTGTTCCTCGCTTCATACGAGAGTTCGGCTACGGCGTTTTGCGACTGCCGCGAGCGGTACGCATGTTGATTGTCGGGATTTTCGCGTTGCTATTTACAGAAATGGTGCGCCCTACTATCGACGGTTTGTATTTGCGTTTTATGTTTACGCACGAAACCCGTATGCTGCCCGCGCTGGTGCTGGCTGCGGTTGGGTTGGGGTTCTATGTTCTCGGCTGGTATCTGGTCGTAGGCTTGTCTGGGGAAACCCCAGCACCGCGCCGCGCCCTTTCGGTGTATATGGGCGCGGGCGTTTTGTCGTTGATTGCTATCGCGGTGCAAATTGTTATCGGCATATCCATCGGTTTAGCGCCGACGACGTAGCTTCAGCTTTCGCTAGGGGATAGACCGTCCGGTTTCAGGATATATTCTTCAAAGGCTTCGGCTGTCCAAGGCAGCGCGGGTTTGAAGAAGTGTTCGTAGATAGCCTGTGCGTAGACACGAATCTCGTACTGCGCGTCGGATGCCATTCGCAGCTTCAAGAAGTTCATCAGGTTGTGCGCGTCTACTTTGATAATCCACGTATAGTAGACGCTGAACCCCGGCAAAAATAGCCGCGCCAATTCCTTCGCTACGCCAGCATCAAGCGCTTCGGTGTACAGCTTGAAGCCCTCTTCATAGTGATCGAGCAGCTTTTGAGTGAGCGCCGCGTTCGGCTCGGCGTCGAGTTCACCTTCGCTGGCCTGCTTGTTGTTCGCTGACTGTTTGCGCCATACATGCGGCACGTAAAAATCGTCCTCTTCAAATGGCGTATAGCGCCCTGACTGGGCGTTATAGCTGAACATTCTGTGTCGCGCCCACTGCCAGTATGTCACGACGGGCGCATGACAACGGAACTTAAACTCCACCATTTCGAAGGGTGATGTGTGCTTATTGCGAAGCAGATAAAGCAGCAGCTTTTTGTCTTTATCCGAACCTTTGCTTTCGCCCATGAAGCTGACGCGGGCCGCGTTCACGATGGCTAAATCGCCGGATACGCCTGACGCGGGATGGGGCATGAAATCGACAAGCTCGATCCAGCCCTTATCTAACACGTTGACGCGATAGCCAATGAGTTCAGGTTGCATTGATAACCTCAAGAATGTCAGGCGAAAAATTGCAGCGCGAGACGCACACGATCTTCGATATTGCGCGGCGCGTCTTTGGGAAGCGCTTGAATCGCGGTTTGCGCTTCAACAATGCTGTAGCCGAGCGCGACCAGCGTATCCATCACGTCGCTGTTGATGTCGTCTTGAACGATGTCTATCGGCATGGAGTCCATGCCCATCAGCTTGTCTTTGAGATCCAGCACGATTTTCTGCGCGGTCTTTTTGCCGATGCCGGGTACACGCTGCAAGATTTCGGAGCGTTCGCTGGCGACGGCGTTACGCAGATTATCGACGCTCAGGTGGCTGAGAATGGCCAGCCCTAAACGCGGGCCGATTCCGCTCACGCTTATTAGCGTCACGAAGAGGTCGCGCTCGGCAATTGTGGAGAAGCCGTACAAAGCCAAAATATCCTCACGCACGACTAGATAGGTGTGCAGGAAAATCTCGTCACCTTCCAGCCGTTCGAGGGTAGAGTGCGGAGCGTAGACTTTTAACCCAATGCCGCCTACCACGACGATTACGTGGTCATTGGCTTCGCTGGCGAGTTTGCCCTGAACGCTGGCGATCATGCGCTGTCTCTCTGTTAATCGAAGTTGATGCGATAAGCGGCGGTGTGTATATCGGTGATGGCGATGGCCAGCGCGTCGGCGGCATCGTCAGGTTTAGGTATCTTCTCAAGGTTGAGCAAGATACGGATCATCTCCTGCATCTGCGGCTTTTTGGCAGCACCATAACCGGAGATTGACTGCTTGATGTGGTTGGGTTTGTACTCGCTGATAGGTACTTTGCCATTGGCCAGCGCCAACAAAATCACGCCACGACCCTGTGCAACAGTAATGGCGGTGGTGACGTTGCGGGCGAAGAACAGTTCTTCGACGCCGGATTGGTCGGGGCGATAGGTCTCGATCAGCGTGGTGATGCCGTCGTAAATCATTTGTAGGCGCTGCCACATGGGTAGGTCGGGCGTGGTGGTGATAACGCCATAAGCAACAGCTTGGAGCGAACCATCGTCCAGTTCGCGCACCAAGCCGTAGCCAATCGTTGCTGTACCGGGGTCGATGCCCAGAGAGAGCATCAGGCGGTTTCGAATGCGGCGATCACGTCGTCGGTGATGGCCAAGTTCGATGCTACCGCATCAACGTCGTCCAGTTCTTCGAGACTTTCGAGCAAGCGCATATTCGAAACGGCTTTTTCCGGCTCGACATCGCTTTCGTTCTTAGGTTCCCAACGCAGCATCGAGTCAGCAATTTGATAGCCTGCTTCGGAAAGAGCCTGTTCAACGGCGGCAAACTGTTCGCGGGGTGTGTAGACGGAGATTGTTCCGTCGTCGTTTACCACGTCGTCCGCGCCCGCTTCGGCGGCCACCATGAACACCTCGTCATAGTCGAGGTCTTCGCCTACAAGCTCGATGAAGCCTTTGCGCTCGAACTGCCACGAGACCGCTCCCGCTGATGCGAGGCTGCCACCAGCGCGGTTGAACACGCGCTTGATTTCAGCCAATGCACGATTCTTGTTGTCGGTCAGCACGTCGATGAGGTAAGCCACACTGTTAGGGCCGTAAGCCTCATAGGTGATTTCCTCCATCGAGTTTTCATCATCGCCACCAGTACCACGCGCAATTGCACGTTCGATATTGTCCTTGGGCATGTTCGCGCCCTTGGCTTTCAGGATGGCGAGTTTCAGCTTGGGGTTGGCGTTTTCGTCACCACCGCCTTCTTTAGCCGCGACCATAATGTCGCGGGCAATGCGCGTGAAGATTTTGCCGCGCTTGGCATCTTCGACACCCTTCTTGCGCTTGATGGTAGACCATTTACTATGGCCTGACATAGGTTCTCTCCGATTAAATATTCTTATGGTTAGATTGCGCCGTATTATAGCATGAGGATATTCGGCGCGTCGAGACGCGGACTGAGCGTAAATCCATGATCGAGCGTAAGTGGCCGTCTGGCGCTGTGCTATAATCGGCAAACTTTTCCGAAATTTGGCCGCTGATTGCGCGGCAATTTGTTCAACAGGCTGTATTGATGGGAAACGCGCTCTCTAGAAGCAACTCCGCCGCCGCTCTCTCACCGGACTATGGCGTCAAGCCACAGCGATTGGCGTGGGGCGTGATGCTGTTGGCATTTGCGATCTTCTGCGTGATTTGTGTCGCGTCTACTATCGGTGTCAATTACTTCATGTTCCAGTCCACGCTGCCGATGTCTTCACTGTTGTTGGTCGGGCGCGGTACGGTGGGTATTACAGAGATCTCTGATCCGGTGGAGCGGGTTGAGCGCGTTCAACGATCCATCTCGCAAAGCACTTCTGTGGGTACCGACTCACAATCGCAGGCGACACTCTCGTTTCGGGATACTTATCGTGATGGTGCGTTGGTTGCAGCGATCACGCTCAAACGCGAATCTGAACTGACGCTGCGAGACGCTTCTCGCCCGCGTTTTGAGTGGAGCACGATCAACTATCGCATCGACCTCTACAACGTGACGGGCGAACTGGACATTGTGGTGGCGCAAAACCTCGGACGCAACCTGAATATGGTGATTCGTACTCAGCAAGGTGCGTTGATTTATATCAGTGAGAGTGGGCGCTATGTCATCAATGTCACTGACGATCAGGTTCAAGTTGTCAACCGTGAAGGGATGGCACTGTTGAAGCTGCCGAACCAAGAACAAGGACACGATATTCCAATCGGTGAACAGGCCGTTGCTCACATGGCAGGCGGTGATGTGGTGCTTACACCATCCTACATTGATCTTCTGCAAAATAGCACCTTTCAAGAGACGTTCCTGCCAGAAGTGGTCGGTGACGATGCGGTGCGCGAAATCCCGACGGCGTGGGGGTGTGGTAATGCACCCAATACCATACCGCGCAGTTATTTCGAGTCGCAGATGTTGGATGGACGGGCGACACTTCACTTATTTCGCGGTGATGACGCTACTTCGCATGGTGAAACAACCTGTACACAACCGCTTGGCACGAGGGATCAGCCGCTTGATGTATCAGGATATGCGTATCTTGCACTGCGGGCGACGTTTCGCATCGATTTCCAATCCCTAAATACGTGCGGTGATCGGGGCAGCGAATGTCCGCTGATGCTACGCCTCGATTACATGGACAATGAGGGTCATTTGCAAGTATGGCGTCACGGATTTTACGCCCGCAGCGACGCCCAAGCTGAATACCCGATACGCTGCGATAGCTGCACGCAAGATCACGAGTTCATTAACGAGCAAGCGTGGTACACCTATGAAACTGGAAACCTGTATACGTTGTTTCCAGAAGTGCGGCGACCTGTGTCTATCGTCAGCCTCATTTTTTATGCGTCGGGGCATCAGTACAACGTTCATGTGAGCGAGATGTCACTGCTGGCAGGGCAGTTGGCACCAGCGCCAGAAGTTCCAGACGCGATGGCTGAAGCTACTCAAAACCCAGCTTGAGGTCTTTGAGCGATACCCAGCCTCGATTGCCGATTATGATGTGGTCGAGCAGTGTGATGTCAAGCATGCGTCCGGCGCTGCTGATGGCGTGGGTCAGCTCGACATCCTCAGGCGATGGGTTAGGATCCCCGGACGGGTGGTTGTGCGCGAGGATGAAGGCGGGGCAGTTGCGGGTAATCGCATCGCGGAAAATCTCGGAGACGCGCAGCACCGAAGCGTTTAGTGTGCCGATATAGACGGTTGGAATGGCAACGACACGGCGGTTGCTGTCCAAGAGCAGCAGTCGAACATGCTCCTGTGTGAGGTCGCGCATGTCTAGGACAAGCCGTGCGGCATCGGCGGCGGTGCTGATGAGCGGGCGTTCTTCTGGCGAACGGGTCATCAAGCGGCGTCCGAGTTCGAGTGCAGCTACGATTTGCGTGATCTTGGCGCTGCCTAATCCCTTGATCTGCTGCAAGTCGGTTGGTGATGCCTGCGCGAGATTGTGCAGGCCGCCGTAATGCGTAAGGATGCGTTCTGACAGCCGTAAGACATTTTCTTGTGCTGTGCCAGTGCCGATGATGATGGCTAACAGTTCACTCGTAGCGAGTGTCGCTGCGCCCTGTGCCAATAAACGTTCACGCGGGCGCTCATCTTGGGGTAGGTCGCGCATGGATGGATTGGATGAGTTGTCGATTGGTGGAGTCATTGCAGCTTTTGTACTAGAAACACTGCCGATTGATAGAGACGCGATAGGAATATTGTAACACGGCGTGAAAGCGCGGTGTGATTGCAGGCAGGAGAGGAGACTGTTATACTGGCAAATCGTGGCGGGGTTTTAATGCGATGTCAGGTTTTATAGGTTAGGCGGGGGAAGTACCCATGTTTGGCATCAATGTTGATTTTAACAACGTCATTCTCGGTGGCACAGTTTACGTTGGAATGGTGGTCGCGGCCTTCTGGCTGGCGATGGTCATCTGGGCCTTCCGCGATATGCGCGCCCGTTCGCGGGATGTGCTGGCGCAGATCATCGTGGCGGTGATGGTGGCTTTGTTGAATGTGCCCGGTCTGCTGATCTACATGCTGCTGCGCCCGCGTGAAACGCTGTCGGAAGCCTACGAGCGTTCGCTGGAAGAAGAAGCCCTGCTGCAAGAGATCGAAGAAAAACCACGCTGCCCCGGCTGTGGTCAAAACGTTGAGGCTGCGTGGCAAGTGTGCCCGAACTGCCATACGCGCTTAAAGAAACCCTGTCTCGCCTGTGGCAAAACGCTCGATTTGTCATGGACAATCTGCCCGTACTGCGCCACCGCGCAAGAAAATTACGTAGCGACCACTAATCATACGCGCCCGGTCAGCGTACCAGAACAGTACGCGCCGAGCGCCACAAGTAATTACGAGTCTTCGCGCAGTTCGCGCTCATCGGCTCGTGTTTCCGAAACGTTGGAATTTGTCGATGGTGACGAATACTAGCGCTAAAGCTCAGGCTTATCCCTAGATTTCACCCGCTTCGCCCACGCTGTGAATCTTTAGAAAGTTCGTCTGTCCGCCGACGCCGAACGGTACGCCCGCGATAATCACCAGATTGTCCCCACGCTTGACCAATTCCGCTTCATGCGCGGCTTGGACGACCTTGCCGAGCATTTCGTCAATGGTGCTGAACTCCGGCACGAGCAGCGGTGTAACCCCCCAAACTAACGCCATCCGGCGGAAGGTGATTTCATTCGGCGTGACACACAGAATCGGTGTTTTGGGGCGTTCTTTGGCCACGCGCCGCGCTGTATAGCCAGTCATCGTTGATGTGACAATCGCCTTCAAGTTAAGCACATCTGCAATCTGCGTCGTGGCTTGGCTGATCGCGTCCGAGATGGCTTCACGGCCTTCGGCGTTGGGTTTGTAAATCTGACGGTCAATTGCGCGGTTGGCCCAGATATTTTGTTCGGCGTTGATGGCTATCGTGGCCATCGTTTCGACAGCTTCTACTGGATATTGGCCGCTGGCAGTTTCGTTACTGAGCATGACCGCATCCGTGCCGTCGAGAATGGCGTTATAAACGTCGCTGGCTTCGGCGCGAGTCGGGCGCGAATTGGCGACCATCGAGTTCAACATTTGCGTGGCGGTGATGACGGGTTTGCTGGCGATATTACACAGGCGGATGATGCGCTTCTGGTGGAAGGGTACTTCCTCTGCCGGAGTTTCCACGCCGAGATCACCACGAGCGACCATCACGCCATCGGAAGCGGCGATGATTTCCTCGATGTTTTGCAGGGCTTCGTGCTTCTCGATCTTGGACACGATAGCCACATCACCGCCGAGATGCCGGATCAGCCAGCGCAGTTCGCGCAGGTCTTCTTCCGAACGCACGAACGACATGGCGATATATTCGGTGTTCTTGGAGATGGCAAACTCGATGTCGGCGCGGTCTTTAGGGGTGTTCGCTGACAGTGTGAGCTTGGCAGTGGGGGCGGTTACGCCTTTGCGCGAGGTGAGCGGGCCGGGAATGACGACATCACAAACGAGCGCGTCACTGGTGACATGCTGAACGAGGAACTCAAGATTGCCGTCGTCCAATAGAAGCTGCATGCCCGGCTTAATGTCGCGGATAAACTCGGGATGTGGAAGCTGAATCACAGGCGCATTGCCCACGCCTTTCGGCGGCGGCTGAGTTGCGGGGTCGCTCAACGTGAGGACGATTTGATCGCCCTTCTTGAGCATCAGCGGTTCGTTAGGCACTTTGCCGATACGAATTTTAGGGCCTTGGATGTCGCACATGACCGCCAGCGTGACACCCTCTTCCGCAGCAATGCGGCGCACATTGTCGATATTCGCGCCGTGTGTTTCGTGTGTGCCGTGCGAGAAGTTGATACGCGCTACGTTCATGCCTGCGCGAATCATGGCGCGCAGAATTTCAGGATCACTAGAAGACGGGCCAACGGTGGCCACGATTTTCGTTCGTTTGCCGTGTATTCCATTTTTTGGCAAGGTGCTACTTCCTTTGTTGCTACAGCGCCGCAGCGCCGAATTAGAGATCCATGTTGAGATTGGTAAAGGCGCTGCGGCCCGCGTACACGGCGGCATCTCCAAGTTCTTCTTCGATACGCAGCAGTTGATTGAACTTGGCGACGCGATCCGTGCGGGCAGGCGCGCCGGTTTTGATCTGGCCGGCGTTCATGGCAACGGCGAGATCAGCGATGGTCGTGTCTTCGGTTTCGCCGCTGCGATGGCTGCTGACCACTGTCCAGCCGTGACGCTGGCTCAACTGTGCTGCGGCCAATGCTTCGGTGAGTGAGCCGATCTGGTTCAACTTGAACAGCAGTGAGTTGGCGGCTTTCTCTTTAATGGCGCGGGTAACACGTTCGACGTTGGTGACGAGTAGATCGTCGCCGACGATTTGCACTTTGTCACCGATAGCGGCCACCAGTCGAGACCAGTTTGCCCAGTCGTTTTCAGCGAGGCCATCTTCAAGTGAGATGATGGGGTAGCGCGAAGCCCAGTCTGTCCAGAACTCGACCATCTGCTCACCGGAGAGCGTGCGACCTTCGATTTCAAGATGATATTGGCCGTCTTTGTAAATCTCGGATGTGGCGGGGTCGAGCGCGATGAAGATCTGTTCGCCGGGTGTGTAACCGGCTTGCTGGATGGCTTCCATAATCACATCGAGCGCGGCTTGATTTGATCCAAGACTGGGCGCGAAACCGCCTTCGTCACCGACATTCGTGCTGTGCCCGCCCTTGTGCAGGACTTTCTTGAGCGCTTGGTAGATTTCGACACCCCAACGTAAACCCTCGCGGAAGGACGGCGCGCCGACGGGCATTACCATGAATTCTTGAAAGTCAGTGCTGTTGGCCGCGTGTTTGCCACCGTTCATAATGTTCATCATCGGCACAGGGATAACATGTGCATGAACGCCACCGAGATAAGCGTAGAGTGGCAGGTCAGCGCTGTTGGCAGCGGCTTTGGCGACGGCTAACGATACGCCCAGAATAGCGTTCGCGCCGAGATTTTTCTTGGTCGGCGTACCGTCGAGGTCGATCATCGCTTGGTCGATGGCCATCTGATTGAGCGCATAACTGCCGCGCAGCAAATCAGTGATTGGGCCGTTGACGGCTTCGACAGCGCGTAGGACACCCTTACCGCCGTAACGTTTTTTATCGTCGTCGCGCAGTTCAAGCGCTTCGTGTTCGCCCGTCGATGCGCCGCTTGGCACAATGGCGCGGCCCTGTGAACCGTCGGCTAGTAGGACTTCGACTTCTACCGTCGGGTTGCCGCGTGAATCTAAAACTTCGCGGCCATGTATATTTTCAATGATCGGCATTTGTGTAATCTCCTGAAGCTGTGTGTTCGCTGCGTGTCCGCTTTTGTTTGATTGCGGACTTCAAGTAGGTTTCGCTGCGGACGCAAACGTTTCGCATCCCCCAATGATACCGCAATGCGTGTACGATGCCACCTAAAAATTCGGCGGGAGCTATCGCCGGAGACGAGTATGTCTCATCAGGCGAGAGGGGAAGCTGAAACTCCGTATTTCGCAATGCCTAATCTCCCTATAGGTGTTATACTGTTCGGTATGAAGCTGATTGCCCAACTCAAACTGCAACCAACGCCCGAACAACATGCCTTGCTCAAGCAAACGCTTGAAACCGCCAATGCAGCTTGCAATTATGCCAGCGCTGTCGCTTGGGAACAGCAGGTGTTTGGGCAGTTCGCCTTGCAAAAGTTGTGCTACAAAGCCATTCGTCAGCAGTTTGACTTAGGCGCAGATGTGGTCGTGCGCGTGTTCGCCAAAGTTGCCGACGCTTACAAGCTGGACAATCAGACGAAGCGCGGCTTCAAACCGCTTGCCGCCTTCCCATTCAACGAACGCCTTGTTTCCTACAAACTCACGCCCCAAGTCGTCAGTATTTGGACGATGGGCGGGCGACAAAAGATGCCGTTTGTATGCGGAGAACAGCAGCTTGCCTTGCTGCAAGGGCTTCGCGGCGAATGCGACCTCGTTTATCGCAAGGACGAGTTCTATCTTTTCCAAACCTGCGATGTTGAGGAAGCACCCGAAATCGAAGCCGATGAATTTCTCGGTATCGACATGGGCATCGCCAATATCGCGGTTGACAGTGACACAACGTTTCATCAGGGCAAGGGTATCAAGCATGTCCGCTATCGTCATCGTGCTCTGCGTGAAAAGCTGCAAGCCAAACACACCGACAGCGCCCGCCGCAAGCTGAAACGCTTGTCGGGTCAAGAACGCCGTTATGCGACCAACGTCAATCACGTTATCGCCAAGCAAATCGTGAAAACCGCTCAAGACACCGGACGCGGGATCGCCCTTGAAAATCTCAAGGGTATCCGCAAACGGGTAACGGCTAGACGCGGCCAGCGCACGGTTTTGCACAGTTGGTCGTTTGGTCAACTTCGCAGCTTTATGGAATACAAAGCCAAACGGGTAGGCGTGTGCTGCAAGGCGGTTGATCCGCGCAACACATCGCGTACCTGCCCGAACCCCGATTGTCGCCATGTTGATAAAGCGAATCGCAAGACGCAAGATCAGTTCCTGTGTATTCGGTGTGGACGCGCTGGACATGCCGATTACTTCGCTGCGCTGGAAATTCGGCGCAGGGCGGAAGTCAACCCGCCAAACGTAGGCACGAGCGCCTAGCGAAACGTGTTTCGCCGCGCTCCCGACTTACAAGCCGCCTGCTTTAGCTGGCGGTAGTTGACCTCTTTCTAAGGACTGACAGACGCTTGTTATTGGATTAAAATGGACAGACATCGGTTTCTTTTCCGCGATCTCAAGCCAAAGGGGGCTAATCCCCATGTCAAAACGCGCCATTTATCTCGATCATTCCGCGACGACACCCACTGATGCCCGTGTGCTGGATGCGATGTTGCCTTATTTCAACGAAAGCTATGGCAACCCATCGTCATCGCACGGCTTCGGGCGCAAGGCAGACCGCGCCGTTGAAGATGCCCGAGAGATGATCGCCAGCGTATTTAACTGCAAACCGTCGGAAGTGATTTTCACGAGCGGTGGCTCGGAGAGCGATAACCTAGCAGTGCGCGGTGCGGCGTGGGATGCGCGTCGGCGTGGTAAAGGGCTGCATATCGTCACCACTCCGTTAGAGCATGACGCGGTTGGCAAGACAGCGAAACAGCTTGCTGACGTGGCCGGATTTGAACTGACGGTGCTGCCTGTTGACCACGTTGGACTGGTGGATGTCGAGGATTTCGCGGCGGCTTGCGGCGAAAGCACGACGGTAGCCAGCATTATGTACGCCAATAACGAGGTTGGTACGACTCAGCCTATCGCGCAGCTTGCTGCTTTAGCCAAAGAACGCGGCATTCTGTTTCATACGGACGCCGTACAGGCCGCGGGTCAGCTAATGCTCGACGTGAAAACGCTCGGCGTGGATATGATGAGCGTTTCGGCGCACAAGTTCTATGGGCCGAAAGGTGTCGGCGCGCTGTACGTGCGCGAAGGCATCGACCTTGTGCCGAGCCAGAGCGGTGGCAGCCACGAGAACGGACGCCGTGCCGGAACGCTGAATACGCCGGGAATCGTCGGGTTGGCGTATGCGTTGAAATTAGCTTATGACGAACTTGAACAGCACACGCAGCATTATCAGGTGATGCGAGATCGGCTGATCGGCAGCGTGTTGACCCGTGTGCCGGATGCGCGTTTGAGCGGCCACCCTGAACGACGGTTGCCGACTCACGCGAGTTTTATTTTCAACGACATCAACAGCGATATGCTGCTCATGCATCTGGATATGAAGGGCATTGCGGCCAGCAGTGGTTCGGCATGTAAGACGGGCAATCCTGAGCCGTCTAATGTATTGCTGGCGCTCGGTTACAGCCGTGAAGATGCGTTGAGCAGCTTACGCTTGACGGTTGGGCGCAGCACGACAGCCAACGACATCGACTACGCGGTAGAGATAATCGCAGAGTCGGTTGAGAAGATTCAGCAGTTGGGGTTAGGCGTTAGATAAGGTTCGAGGGATGGGGTTCGAGTAAAAGCCTCGACAGGAAGTAAGGCTTATTGTGGGCAATAACGCAGACACTCGAGTGGTTGTGGCCATGAGCGGTGGAGTGGACAGCTCTGTTGCGGCGGCGCTGCTGGTCGAACAGGGCTATGACGTGGTGGGTATGATGATGCGCCTGTGGTCAGAGCCGACGGTGGCTGGCGGAGCGCATAATCGCTGCTGTACGCCTGACCAGATGTCCGACGCGCGGCGTATCGCCAACAAGCTCGGTATTCCGTTTTACGTGCTGGACACGCAAGACGTGTTCCGCAGCACCATCGTGTCATTTTTCATCGAGCAGCACCGCGAAGGCGTCACTCCCAACCCGTGTTTGGAGTGTAACCGTCACATTCGCTTTGATTATCTCCAGCGAAACGCGCTGGCATTGGACGCGGATTATCTGGCGACGGGGCATTATGCGCGTGTCGCTCAGGGCGATGACGGGCGCTTCTTGCTTAAGAAAGGGCTGGATGACGCGAAAGATCAGAGCTACGTATTGAGCGTAATGGGGCAGGAACAGCTCAGTCACGCGCTGTTTCCGGTGGGCGAGTATGCCAAGCCAGATGTGCGTTTGCTGGCGGAACGCTTCGGTTTGCCGACGGCCAGCAAGAAAGACAGTCAAGATTTGTGCTTTATCGGTGATGGAAACTATCGGCGCTTCTTGAACGAACACGCGCCGGAGATGATGTCCGCCGGGCCGATCATGCGCCGGAGTGGGGAAATTCTCGGTACGCACGAGGGTTTGCCGAACTACACCATCGGTCAGCGTAAAGGGCTTGGGGTGCAATACTCCGAACCGCTGTTCGTGCTTGGCATGGATTCGGCGCGTAATACGCTCATCGTAGGTACGGCCGACGAACTTGGCAGCAGCGAATTAACGGCCAAACGGGTCAATTGGGTGAGCGGCGAAACACCATCCGAAGCATTCCGCGCTGAGGTAAAGATTCGCTACAAGGCCAAGCCGATGCCCGCGCTCATCGAACCGCTGGATGATGACCGGATGCATATCACTTTTGATATGCCCATGCGCGACATTTCGGCGGGGCAGGGTGCGGTGATTTATGACGGCGACGTGTGCCTCGGCGGTGGCGTGATCGAGCGCACCCGTGAGGTTGTCGCCCTCGCTTAACGTAGGAAAACGCTGACCGCTTCGCTGAACACCAGCATAATAATCGTACCGATGACGATGTACGGGCCATAGGGCAGCGCTGTAAACATCGTATAGCGACTGCCCATGACGCGCACGGCCACTAAGTAGATAAACGCTCCGAACGCGCCCACAAAAATCGTGATGAACATGGCGAAGATCAACGGCTGCCAGCCAAGAATCAGGCCGCTGAGGGTCGCCAGCATCACGTCACCGTAACCGAAGGCGACTTCGTTTAGTTCGATTCCACGCGCTTTGGCCATGACATAGGTGAACAGATAGCCACCGAGATAGAGCAAGAAGAACACGCCGAATCCAAGCGCGCCGCCAAGCAGCGCGTCACCCAGTCCGGGGCCGTATGGCGTCGGTGTGAGCACGGAATCGAGCAGCGCGACGATGCACGACGGGATGATGACAGAGAACAGAATCAGTTTGTGTTCGATGTCGATGACCGTAATCAGCACGAAAACGGCCATGTAGAACAGCAAAAAGTACATGTGCAGCGGCGGCATGGCAGGGTCTTCCGCGACCACGTTCACCAGCACGACGATCATGGCGACGGCGCTGAGGAGTTCGGTGAGTGGGTAACGCCACGAGAGCTTTGTGCCACTGGGTGAGGTGCGTCTACCGAGTAGAAAGGCGCTGAGGCCGAACCACGCACTGATCGGGCGCAAGGTGCTATCGGGATAATGCGGCAAGCGTGGGCGGCGATAGTGGGGTAGATCGTCGGCAAGCACGTTTAAGACGCCGCCAATGAGGATGCCAATCAGGCCGAATCGGATGATGTTAAAGGCGTTTGCTTCGAGCATAAGGATGAAACGACTCCTGTTAGCGCCCTATCGTCGCCATATGCGGCGAGGGGAGCAGTGATAACGCCATCACCAGCATCAGTGTGAGAGCAATTAACGCGCTGGCGAGGATGGCTGCTCGCTGCGCGGGTGATAACGGTAGGTGTTCAGGCTCAGTTGGATACAGCGGCGCAATTCCGTCCGGTGTGATTTGTAGATCAAGCGCATCGACACGGCCATGCCGGATTTGCCACGTTGCGAGACGCGGCTCATTATGCTTGAGGCCGACGATCAGATAGGGCACATCGGGATAAGCGGCCTGTGCTATATCGACTGGCGACGGAATAGGATCGCTGGACGGGTGCGAATGATAAATACCGATCAGCGAGAGTCCCGCTGCTTCGAACTCGTAAAAGGCGCGAACGAACGCCGGCCCGTCCATGCGATAGGCTTCATTAGGGCGTTCTGCGACGTTAGGAATCGGGAAGATGCGGCGCGCTTGCGAACCAACACCAGCGATCAAGCCGCAGGCTTCGCGGGGGGCTTCGTCGCGGGCGTGGCGCGTGATCGCTTGCGCTTGCTCGTCCGTCAGCCACAGGATGCCGCTCGGATTATTCATGCTGCTCTGTGTCTTCAGGTTCTGCTTCCGGGATTTCAAACGATTCGATATGGCGGTCAATCGGCGGGTTGCGCGTTTCGTAGAATAGATCGACGGACAGCGAATAGATGCCTGCCGGATCGGGCGTGACAAGGTTACGCAGGTGCATCGTAAATTCCATGTCGTGGTGCATGGTTTCGATGATGTCAAGTTCGCTGACGATGTTATCGTCCATGTCGTGTGCAACAATCAGCAGATTGGGACGTTCTAAAAACGCCGTCACTTTCAGATGAATGAAGATGCGGCGGCGGTCACGATACGGTTGTACCTCGACTTGCTCGATGCGAACGTTATCTCGTGATTGTGGTGCTTCGTCGGTGGGAAAAATTGGGATGTCCATAGTCGCAATTATACGGGTATCCTATGGACTGCGATAGTTAAAAAGCTGCGTGAGGGAACTCGTCAATGGAAATGGATGAACGCCTCAGCCGTGCGGAGATTTTGCAACGGCTTGATCGAGAACACAATCGGCTGGTGGCAACGGTAGCGGAACTCACTCCGGCGCAGATGATCGAAGCCGGGGCGCTCGGTACGTGGTCGGTGAAAGATATACTGGCGCATCTCGTTCATTGGACGCGCTTCCCAACTCACGAAATCAAAGCCGCGCTTGCGGGGCGGCAGTTCGACTATGATGCGCGGCACGAGGACGAAATCAATGCGGGGTCAGTCGCGCATTATCGTGATCGTTCGCCGGCAGAAGTATTGGTCGATTTCGAACGGGCTTACGATCAAGTGCTGGTGACGGTTCAATCACTGCCTGAGCGCGCGTTCGAGCCGGATAACGAACTCGAACGTATCTTAGGCGATTCGGTGGCAGGCGTGTTGAACAACAATACCTATGACCACTATGCGCTGCACGAAGGTCATATTCGGGCGTGGATTCGACAAAACAGCCAGCGCTAACGAGCGCCGAGCTTTTTCAGCGCGGCGATGGCGCTATCATACTGCGTAGTAGGGACGAAAAGGTGATCGCGGCTGAAAGCGGCATAGGGAAATACGGTCACGTTGGCGGCGGCAAGGGCAGCGGTGACGCGGGCCATAAAGCCCACAAGCGTTGGTTCGAGTACAACATCGAAGGTGATGAGGCGCAGCTTGTCCGGGCTGGCTGTGTGACCGGGCAGACGACGCGCAAAGTCGGCTAGAGCAACTTCAGGAAGGAGCAAAGTTACCTCGTCCTTATCAACGATGAGCGCGCAAAACGGTTCGCTCATTTCGGCGATCACACCCGCGGCGGCGGTGATCGCCGCGAGGGGCAGTCGCGCTAAGACGTACTGCTGTCCATCGCTGTAGAGTTTGGCGGCGGCGAGTGCCTGTTCAATCGTTTGGGGCATGTGGCGAAAATCCTCTTTCATTCATCAAATTGATAGGTCGCTTCGGCATAATAACGTACCTGCCGCCGCGAGAGTTTGTCTTGCAGCCAGTGTTGTAGTTCAGCGTTTTTATCCACCAGCGAAATGCTTTCGTCGCGCAGGAGTTCCAGTGGGTAATTGACGCGCAGCGCTCGTCCGTGAATAATGTGGCGGCTGATTCCCGGCGGGATAAAGGCTTCGTGGCGAGCGGCAGCGATAATGTCGGCGGATTGGTAGGGCGGGAAGACGACCAGCGCAATCGCTTCGGGGTACAGCGACCATTCTGGCTCACTGCTGGCGGTGCGGAAAAGGTTGGCGCTGCGTTGATAGACGCTGACGACATCGCGCAGGGCGTGATTGCGCTCGTGAACTTCGGTGGATTGGGTTAGGAGCGAGATCGTTCGCCCATCACGCAAAATGAGATGCGCCAGCGCGTAGGCTTCTAAGCCTTCGGCAATGCTTACGTTCGGCAAGCGCCGAAGTTCGCTCACAAAGGCATTGATGTTCCAACCGCTGACGATATGTCGCCACGTTTGTAAATCGACATAGCTACTGTCATAGGTAACGACCTGAACGATAATGTGCGGGTAGCCAAGATGTGAGAAGGCAAAGCAGCGGTTCGCACCGTCGAGAATCACGTAACTGTCGTTTTCCATTGGCGCGACGATGGGCGGGTTAATCACACAGTCGTCGCTTTGCAGACGTTCCATCAATGGTTCTGAGCGCTGCGAGTCGTGTTGTTCGTGAGCGCGCAACTGCGATGTGGCGACGATGCGTAGATCGGGCGTAGGTGCGCTGTTTTGGCCGGGCTGCATCATGGTTTACAAAACCTCAGCGGTTGTCCTATTGAGCAGTTCACCGTAGTGCTTACGAGAGTAGCACGAACGGATATTGGTGGCAACGCGGGATAAAATGACTGAACCGCCAAGAACGCCAAGACGAATTTTAGTTGAGAGGGAATTATGGGCGCAAAAGAACAGGGCGCGGATGCGGTTGAGGGGCGCTGGATGATGATCCCGCGTGCGGTGTGTTTCGTCACTAACGGCGACGATGTGCTGCTGCTCAAACGCGGCGCGCACAAACGGGTGTTCCCGAATCAGTACGATGGTGTGGGCGGGCATATCGAGCGTGATGAGGATGTGCTTTCAGGAGTTCGGCGTGAAGTGCTTGAGGAAACAGGGCTGACTGTACGCGATGTTCGACTGCGTTCGGTTTACAGTATCGACGCGGGGGCAGCGACGGGGGTGCTGCTGTTCCAGTTTTCGGCGGTGAGCGATGATCGAGCGTTTGTCGACAGCGATGAGGGGACGCTCGACTGGTTTCCGCAGGCGCAAGTGGGCGAACTCGATCTGATCGAAGACCTGCCTATTCTGCTGCCGCGTATGCTGGTGATGGGGCCAACGGATGCGCCGTTGTTCGTGCATATCAGTTACAACGATGCCGATAAAATGGTGCTGCGCTTTGCCGGGGCTTGAGCGTATTCTGGCCTATGGTAGAGCGCCAAACGCGGTGTTATGCTAATCTCCGGCTAGATAAATGGACTGTGAAATCGCATGTCACAATGGGATGACGAAACGCGAAGCAACGACGGCACGGAAACCGATTTGTTGCCGGACTACAGTGATCTTAGCGAAGAGCGAAGTTCGGTGAATGGCGGAGCGTTTGTTCCCTATTGGCGTAGAGGTCGATTAGGGCGTGTTGGCTGCATCGTCGGACTCATATTCTGGGGAATCTGCCTGCTGCTGCCGCTGGTGGCTATCGCGCTGGTCATTCAGAGTCAGATCGTCATTCAGCACAGTGACGTACCGGGCCATGAATTGCGAATCTGGTTGGTGATGGAAGCGCGTGAACGCGGCATTGCCATTTCCAACGCATCGCTGCACTCCGGCGCGGGCGGTGATGTTAGTCTGGTTTGTGTGCAGACGAACGTGAGCTTTATATTCTGGCAAGGTTCGGCAAACCCCACTGGCTACTGTGAATGTTATGCGCGCCCCAGTGAAGCGGGACGCTACACTCCAATCAGCACGACACAGGGGGATTGCCCGACGTAAAAGGGCGGGAGCGGCAGCATGGAGTTCTTGCAAAATATCGACGCTAATTCAGCGCTGACTATCGCGCTGGTGTGCGGTGGACTGTGCATCGTCGGGGTTGTGTTGATGTTCGCGTTTCAGTTTCTTGGCGGTGCGTTGGGCATGGTTGGCCATTTGGGTGGACTACTCATGAACATCGTCAGCGGCGGGCCGATGTCTTGGTGCGGCTGCGCGGTGGTGATCGGACTGGTGATCGGCTGCGGCGGATTGGTGCTGATTGCCGCCTCGACGTTATCAACCTGCGGTACGCCAGAAGCAGTGAATTTCTGTACGTTTTTGGGAAGATAAAGAAGGGCGAGGCAGCGCCTCGCCCCTACGGAAGATTAGTTTAGGCGGGGCTTGGTGCCGCGCCTAGCGATGGCCGGTCACTGCTGGTGCGATTATCGGGCAGCGGCGTTTCCGACGGTGGAAGACTGGACGGTTTTTCAGACGGGCGCGGTGGCACATCTTCGCCCATGAGTGTGAGAAACTCGTCGGCATCCAGCGTTTCGATTTCGAGCAAGCGCTGTGCTACCGTTTCAAGCGCAGTGTGATTTTCGCGCAATATTCGGCGCGCTGCATCGTAGGCATCGTTGACGATAGTGCGAACCTCTGTGTCGATTTCTTCCGCGACGGCTTCACTGTAGTCGCGCTGCTCCGAAATCTCTCGCCCTAAGAAGATCATCTCGTCTTTTTGCCCGAACATCATCGGGCCGAGCTTGTCACTCATGCCGAAGCGCGTAACCATCGCACGGGCGAGGCGCGTCACTCGTTCGAGGTCGCTGGCCGCGCCTGTCGTGATTTCGCCCAAAACGATCTCTTCGGCGGCGCGTCCGCCAAGCGCGACCACGATCATGTCCTTCATACGCGAACGGCTGACAAAGGACAGCTCTT
>JACMMD010000927.1 GCA_014379235.1 Anaerolineae bacterium | reverse complement strand
CAAGCAGGTCGCAATCCGTTCGTGTTCGAGGGCGAGACCCCGCCTCCGGACAGCGTTGACCTCAACCCGTCATTGGAGCGTGTGTTCGAGGACTTGGGCATCGTGCGCCCGCCGTGGATCCGCGATCTCGGCATCCTGCCGACGCCGGTGCGGTAATCAACAATTTCACTGTGGGGCACGATGTATCGTGCCCCTACGTTTTATCCCTCATCCGCTAACCCGTCTCTTATACAATCCCTCTATAATGAACGTCCACAGATAATATTCACGCATAACAACGAAGGGCAAGCGGGATGGTACAGCAACCGGAAACAACGGCGGCACCAGCATTCAAGAGCATCCACGTCATTCTCAATCCTGCGTCCGGTCAGGCGACGCCGGTGCTGGCACAGCTCAATACCGGGCTGCAAAATTCCGGCATGGATTGGGAAATCCTCATCACCAAAAAGGCGGGCGATGCTAAACGCTTTGCCGAAAAAGCAGTTAAAGAAGGTGTCGAGGTCGTAGCGGCTTTCGGCGGCGATGGCACGGTCATGGAAGTGGCCAGTGGATTGATGGGCAGCAAAGTTCCGTTAGCTATTCTTCCCGGCGGCACAGCCAACGTCATGTCGTCCGAGTTGAATATCCCGCGTGAACTGCCGGATGCTATCGCGTTGGTAGCTGAAGGCTTGGGAGCGCTGCGTTGGGTTGATATTGGTCAAGTGCGCGACCAATTATTCCTGCTGCGCTTGGGTATCGGGCTGGAAGCTGAGGCTATTCTCAACGCCGACCGCGAAGATAAGAATCGCATGGGGCGCTTTGCTTATGTGCTGTCCGGTTTACAAGCCCTGCGTGAGCCGAAAGTAGCGACCTATCAGGTCACGATTGACGGCAAAGAGTTCGAAGCGCAGGGCGTGACCGCGTTCATTGCCAATTCCGGCAATATCGGCGTTCCCGGCGTATCCATGGCCCCCAATATGAGCGTCAGCGACGGACTGCTCGATCTGCTGGTAGTACGCAGCGCCGATCTTGGTTCGCTGGTGAATATCGTCGTGAACGCTGCCCGCCCTGATGTATTGGCCGAGCCGCTGCAACACTGGCAGGGACGTGAGATCAAGCTCGTCGCTGACATGCCGCAAATGGTCGAGATGGACGGCGAGGAAATTGAAGCGCCGCCGTTAGTGGCCAAGATCATCCCGAAAGCGGTGCGCGTGATCGTCCCCATGATGCCCGAAGGAACACAAGCCGCCGCGTCTGCTGCCACCTAAACGTTCGTAGGGGCGCTTCACGAAGCGCCCTAAGACGCACGGGCGGCTCACAAAGCGCCCCTACCAGTAACTTTCATATTTGGAATCCTGAATGTCTGATACCGATCACCTAGATAACACAACGCCCGAACCGCAGCATGGTTTCGAGCCGGAAGTGCGTGCCGAAACTCCCGACGAAACCCAGATTCGCTTCATGACACGCTTGAAGCATCTCGGTCAGCAGATTTACCAGCAGGGCATCTGGCTGACATTGGTCGAAGGCGCGGAGAATACCATCCGCATCTCGACGGGCGCGCCGACTCGCCGCTTTACCGAAATCACACCGCAGTTGTTCGTGGGCGGGCAGTATTCGCGGCGCGGTTGGCTGACACTGAAAGCGCGCGGCATCACGGCGGTGGTCAATATGCGCTCGGAATTTGACGATGAGCGGGCCGGCATTGCCATCGAACGTCATCTGCGCCTGCCCACGGTGGATAACACACCGCCCTCGCTTGAAAACCTGAGTGAAGGCGTGGCGTTCATCAGCCGCGAGATCGAGCGCGGCGGCAAAGTCTACGTTCACTGCTGGGAAGGTGTCGGACGCGGGCCGACGATGGCCGCAGCTTACCTCATCAGCACCGGACTAACCCCCGAACAAGCGTGGCAGACCATCCGCCATGTGCGCCCATTCATTCGCCCGACAGCGGCACAGGTCGCGCAGATCGAACGCTTCGCTGCCCTTAGCCGTTAGAGCGCTGAGTACAGCTTCGAGCTATCAACTGTGAAAAGTCTAATTGCTTTTGTCTTTAGCTGATAGCTAAAAGCTAATGGCTAAAAGCTTCAATATAAAGAACAATTAAGAGGTAACTGGTTGCTGAATCACCCGAACCCGCATACACTGGACGTATGGTTTGGGTTATCCAACAATCCTTCACACCATTTCGACAATGGAGAGAATTTCGGGGGTTCGTGTAAGATGTCATTTTTGTCACGGCGCTTGAGCGATCAGCAGCGCAAAGAGGGTGAGGATCGGGCTAAACAAGAAGCCGCTTTCAAGGGCTACGATGTCGAAGATGATGTAGACGAAACCGAGCCTGCCAGCATCCCGCAGCCTGTGGCCGCTGCCGCACCAGAACCATCGGGCAAACGCGATAATGTGCCCGTAAAGCATCGCACCAGCCCCAAGATCGCTGACTTACGCAAAAAGCTGCGCTCTAAACTGCTATCTTCCCCCGATGAAGCCGATTTTTGGGAGCGCAGCGACCCCGAAAAAGAGCAGCTTCTGGCTGGACGCTTGCAAATGATGGTGCAGAAGTCCGGTATTCAACTATCGCGTGTCGAATTCGAGGAGCTAAAAGAAGGCTTGCTCGATGACCTGCTCGGCTTCGGCGCGATAGAGCCGCTCATCCAGAACAAAGCCTGCTCCGAAATCATGGTCAACGGGCCAGACGTGATTTTCGCGGAATTCAAAGGTAAGCTGCTGGAAACGGAAAACGTCTTTGACGACGAAGAACACGTCCTCTGGACGGCGCAGCGTATCGTTCGCCCGATGCAGCGTACCCTTAACCGTGCTAACCCGATGGTCGATGCGCGCCTGCCAGATGGTTCGCGTGTGCATATCGTCAGCCAGCCCTCAGCGCTGAACGGCACGACCATGACCATTCGTAAATTTCCTGACAAGCCGCTGGTCGTTGATGACCTGATTCGCTTCGGCTCCTTCACTAGAGATGTCGGTGAGTTTCTAGAGGCTTGTGTGTCAGCGCGGTTGAACATCATCGTCTCCGGCGGTACAGGTTCGGGTAAGACGACCCTGCTCAACGTGCTGAGTTCATTTATTCCCGATGATGAGCGCATCGTCACCATCGAAGACGCTGCCGAGCTTCAATTGAAGCAGCGCCACGTCGTCAGCCTCGAAACCGCGCCGCCCCTTCCCGGCGGCGATGGTAAAACGGGCGCGCTGGTCATCCGCGATCTGGTCAAGGGAGCGCTGCGTATGCGCCCTGACCGCATTATCGTTGGCGAGTGCCGCTCCGGCGAAGCGCTGGACATGCTGCAAGCGATGAATACCGGCCACGATGGCTCACTGACCACTGTCCATGCCAACACGCCACGTGATGCCGTGTCGCGTCTCGAAACGCTGTGCTTGATGGCCGGCATGGATTTGCCCGTTGACGTGATTCGCCGTCAGATCGCCAGCGCCGTGAACCTGTTCATTCAGGTCAGCCGCTTGAAAGACGGCACTCGCAAGGTCACGCACATCACCGAACTGCAAGGCATGGAAGGCAGTACGATCACGCTGCAAGACTTGTTCGTTTACAAACTGCCGGGGCAAACCGGTCAAGGCGCGGCGCACGTCGGCGGCGGCACGCTTGAACCGTCCGGCTTCCGCCCCAACTTCATGGATCAGTTGGAGCAGGCGGGCTTCCGCTTGAGCGGCAAGGTTTTCGGCGCGGGCAAGAGCCGCTTTACCGCTCAATAATCGACAAACACCGGCGATTAAAATCTCCGGCTAGAGAGCCAATTTCCCTAGGGGCGACACATGTGTCGCCCTTTTTTATTGCATACCACCCAAAATCCCCTACCGAAATAAAATAGGGTCGATCCCGCCCTATTATCTTCATACACTTAAGCTGTTACACAGTAGAACATTTAAGGATTGGTGCGATGCAAGCCGATGTGAATGTGCAGGATGGTCGCTTAGATTTCGATTTCTGGATGGGCAAATGGAAGGGATTCAATCGGCGGCTGAATGGGAGACTCAAAGGCGCAACCGAATGGGAAGAATTTGAATGCACCGCCGAAGCCCGCAAAATCCTGAACGGTTTGGGGAATTTCGATGAAGTAACCTTCAACCGCGCATCAGGCAAGATACACGGCGGAGCTATGCGCCTGTTCGACGTGGCGACACAGCAGTGGCGCATCTACTGGGCAGATGGCTCAAGCGGCATCCTCGATGTGCCGATGGTCGGCTCCTTCAAGGATGGGCGCGGGACGTTCTACGCACAGGAGATGTTCGAGGGTCAGCCGATTTTCAGCCGCTTCATCTGGATACCCAAAGACGACAACAACTGCCGTTGGGAACAGGCGTTTTCGCCGGATGGCGGCGCGTCATGGGAAACCAACTGGACTATGGACTACACTCGCATCGAATAGCTTATCCTTATCAACAGACGAGTATTAAGAGTGATGATGCAAACCGATCAGATGGTACAAGATGGCCGCGCGGATTTCGATTTCTTCATCGGCAGATGGAGAGGCTTGAATCGGCGGCTGAAAGCGAGACTCAAAGGCTCAACCGAATGGGAAGAGTTTGAAGGACTATCCGTTGTTCAAAAAATTCTTAACGGGTTGGGCAATATCGATGAAGTGATCTTTGACCGGCCAACAGGGCCGACGTAT